>JASLGJ010000019.1 GCA_030150085.1 Candidatus Elarobacter sp.
ACCCAGGCCGCGACCGCGGGCAGGATCAGCTCGTCGACCAGCGCCGGGCGGCCGGCCCGCCAGTCCTCCCACGGGAAGTAGCGGTACCAGGAGAACCAGCGCGCGTCCGAGCTGCCGCCCGGGGCGCTCTCGCGCACGAAGGCCAGGTAGGCGATCGAGAGCATGCGCGGCCCGCCGGCCCGGCGCGGGTCGCGCTCGCGGTCGCCGAAGGTGTAGAGCTGCTCGACGTGGCCCAGCTCGAGCTGGGTCTGCTCGGTCACCCAGCGCCGCAGGCCCGCTTCGAGCGTGCGGTCGGCGGCGGGGTCGAAGGGACCGGCGGGCAGGGCCTCGCCGGGCAGGCGGACGAGAACGCGGGGCTCCTCGGCGGAGACCGCGACGATCACCGCGTCGAGCGCGACGGCGAGGTCGGTCGGCACGCCGGTCCGTTCGGCGTGCGAGCGCGTTTGCATCGTGCCGGGCTGGGCATGGGCTCGGTACTATGCCGGGCAAAACACCGGACGGCTCGGGCCGTCCCGACCTCGACCAGTTCCGCGTCGACAACGACGGGCGCGACCTGACCACCAACCAGGGCCTGCCGATCGCGGACAACCAGAACTCGCTGCGCGCGGGCGAGCGCGGGCCGACCCTGCTCGAAGACTTCATCCTGCGCGAGAAGCTGACCCATTTCGACCACGAGCGCATCCCCGAGCGCGTCGTCCACGCGCGCGGGAGCGGAGCGCACGGTTACTTCGAGCTCTACGAGCCGCTGGCCGAGTACACGCGGGCCGGCTTCCTCAACGACACCTCCAAGAAGACGCCGGTGTTCGTGCGCTTCTCGACCGTGGGCGGCTCGCGCGGCTCGGCCGACACGGTGCGCGACGTGCGCGGTTTCGCGGTCAAGT
Organism: Candidatus Elarobacter sp.; assembly: GCA_030150085.1. GTDB lineage: Bacteria > Vulcanimicrobiota > Vulcanimicrobiia > Vulcanimicrobiales > Vulcanimicrobiaceae > Vulcanimicrobium. Next base: position 882 of record JASLGJ010000019.1, read on the forward strand.
TCTACACCGACGAAGGCAACTACGACCTGGTCGGCAACAACATGCCGGTCTTTTTCATCCAGGACGCGATCAAGTTCCCCGACTTCGTGCACGCGGTCAAGCCGGAGCCGCGCAACGAGATCCCGCAGGCCTCGTCCGCGCACGACACGTTCTGGGACTTCGTCTCGCTCACGCCCGAGTCGACCCACATGGTGTTCTGGCTGATGTCGGACCGCGCGTTGCCGCGCTCCTACGCCAACATGGAGGGGTTCGGCGTCCACACCTACCGCTTCATCAACCAGGCGGGGAAGTCGACCTACGTCAAGTTCCACTGGAAGCCGGTGGCGGGCGTGCACTCGCTGGTGTGGGACGAGGCTCAGAAGCTGGCCGGCAAGGCGCCCGACTTCAACCGCGCCGACCTGTGGGACGCGATCGAGGCCGGCAACTTCCCTGAATACGAGCTGGGCGTGCAGCTCTTCGACGACGCGCAGGCCGACGCGTTTCCGTTCGACATCCTCGACCCGACCAAGCTGGTCCCCGAGGAGCTGGTGCCGGTGCGCAAGATCGGCAAGATGACCCTGAACCGCAATCCCGACAACTTCTTCGCCGAGACCGAGCAGGTCGCGTTCTGCGTCTCGCACGTCGTGCCGGGGATCGACTTCAGCAACGACCCGCTGCTGCAGGGCCGCATCTTCTCGTACCTCGACACCCAGCTCTCGCGCCTGGGCGGGCCGAACTTCCACCAGATCCCGATCAACCGCCCGCGCTGCCCGTTCCACAACGGCCAGGCCGACGGCATGCACCAGATGGGCATCCCGGTCAACAAGACCTCATACGAGCCCAACTCCATCGACGGCGGCTGGCCCAAGGAGAAGCCGGTCGAGCGGGGCGGCTTCGCGAGCTACCTCGAGCGGCTGGAGGGCGACAAGCGGCGCATCCGGGCCGAGTCGTTCAAGGACCACTTCTCGCAGGCCAAGCTGTTCTACGCCAGCCAGTCGGCGGTCGAGCAGGAGCACATCGCGGCGGCCTTCTCGTTCGAGCTGGCCAAGGTCGCGACGGTCGCGATCCGCGAGCGGGTGCTGGGTCTCCTCGCCAACGTCGACGGCGGCCTCGCGGCCCAGGTCGCGGCCAAGCTGGGCCTGAGCGCCCCCGCAGCGGCCGCCGCCGACGGCAAAGCCGAGGGCGACGGCAAGGCGGTCCAGGCCTCGCCCGCGCTGAGCATCCTCGACGCGCCCTATCCCAAGGACAAGGTCGCCGGGCGCAAGGTCGCCATCCTGGCCGCCGACGGCGTCGACGTAACCGCGGTCGAGGCGATGAAGAAGGCGCTCGCCGCGGCCGGGGCGCAGGGCCTGGTGCTGGCCCCGCACCTCGGCACGCTCGAGGGGGAGAACGGCGCCGGCACGGCGGCCGACCACACCCTGGTGACGATGCCCTCGGTGGCCTTCGACGCGGTCTTCGTGCCGGGCGGGCCGGAGAGCGCGGGCCGGCTGACCGGCGACGGCGACGCGGTCCACTTCGTGGCCGAGGCGTACAAGCACGGCAAGCCGATCGCCGTGCTGGGCCAGGGCGCCGCGCTGCTCGAGGCGGCCGGCATCCGGGCCGACGGGGCGCCCGGGGTGTTCGTCTCGCCCGCGGGCGGCACGGGCCAGGTCGCCGCGCCGTTCCTGGCCGCGCTCGCCGCGCACCGGGCCTGGGACCGGGCCGACACGGACGCCGTTCCGGCCTAGCTCGCGCAACGCCGGGGCCCGTGGACGACCGCGGGCTCCGGCCTTGACTCCCTTGCGGCGCTGCTGTAGACTATGGCGGTTGTGGTCCGCGACGCGGGCGCCCATTTGGGCGTGCGCGGCGAAGGTGTAAGAGATACGCCAGGATCCGTGGATATCCGTAAGGGATCGATCAGCGTGAAGAACATCATCGGCCGCAAGGTCGGGATGACCAGCGTGTTCACGGAGGACGGCCGGAGCGTTCCGGTCACCGTGATCCAAGCTGGTCCGTGTACCGTGGTTCAGAAGAAGACGCAAGAAACGGACGGCTACGAGGCCGTCGCGCTCTCGTTCGGCGACGTCAAGCCCGCGCGCCTCACCAAAGCGCTCGTCGGGCACTACAAGAAGGCCGGCCAGACGCCCAAGCGCACCATCCGCGAGTTCCGCCGGGGCATCGACGGCCTCGAGGTCGGGGCCAGCGTGACGGTCGAGAGCTTCGCCCAGGGCGACCGGGTCGACGTGGTCGGCGTCTCCAAGGGCCACGGCTTCGCCGGCGGCATCAAGCGCTGGAACTTCTCGGGCGGCGGGCAGACCCACGGCTCGATGATCCACCGCCAGCCGGCCTCCAACGGCGACACCAACTCCGGCCACACCCACCGCGGCAGCCGCCGCCCGGGCCACTACGGCGTCGACCGCGTGACCGTGCAGAACCTCGAGGTCGTCCGCGCGGACGCCGAGCGCAACCTGCTCCTGGTCCGCGGCCCCGTGCCCGGCCCCAAGAACGGTCTCGTGATCGTGCAGCAGTCCGTCAAGACGAAGGTGAGCGCGTAATGGCGCAGGTCATCGACGCGCAGGGCAAGGTCGTGCGCGAGGTCGAGACGCCCGCCGTGTTCGGCGGCGACGTCTCCAAGAAATCGAACGCCGTCTTCCGCGCCGTGTTCCGCGAGCTCGCGAACCCGCGCGCCGGCACCGCCTCGACCAAGAAGCGCGACGAAGTGCGCGGCGGCGGCAAGAAGCCGTGGCGCCAGAAGGGCACCGGCCGGGCCCGCCAGGGCTCGACCCGCTCGCCCCAGTGGGCGCACGGCGGCGTGGTGTTCGGCCCCCAGCCGCGCTCCTACGTCTCCAGCCTGAACAAGAAGGAGCGCCGCGCCGCGCTGCTGGCCGCGCTCTCCGACAAGTTCCAGAGCGGCAGCGTGACCGTGCTCGACACGACCGCGCTCGACGTGGCCAAGACCAAGGCCTTCGCGACGCTGCTGTTCGGCTCGCCCAAGGCGGCCCGCACCGGCGCCCGCACGCTGGTCGTGTTCGCGACCGCCGAGCTGGCCGCGGTCGGCACCTCGCTGCGCCGGGCCGGCGCCAACCTCGAGCGCGTCGCGGTGACGCACACCGGCGAGCTCGACGTCAAGGACGTGGTCGGCTACGCCCGCCTGGTCCTCACCACCGGCGCGCACGACGCGCTCGTCGGCAAGTACGCGCAGGAGTCCAAGTAGTGGAAGCCCGGGACGTCATCATCGCGCCGCTCATCACCGAGAAATCGATGACCGGCGCGGCCGTGCAGCAGTACACCTTCGAGGTGAACCCGCACGCCACCAAGACCCAGATCAAGCACGCCGTGGCCGAGATCTTCGGCGTGACCGTGCTCAAGATCAACACCGTCAACGTCGGCGGTAAGAAGAAGAACTTCGCCCGCCGCGGCCGCCGCTCTTCGGGAGTCCAGTCGGACTGGAAGAAGGCCGTCGTCACCATCGCCCCCGGCCAGAAGATCGAGCTGGGCGGCGTGAACTACTTCGAGCAGTAAGATGGCCGTCAAGAAGTACAAGCCGACCAGCGCCGCGCGGCGCTTCATCACCACCGCCGACTTCAGCGAGATCACGAAGAAGGAGCCCGAGCGCTCCCTGCTCGAGGTCAAGAAGAAGCACTCGGGCCGCAACAACAACGGCCACATCACGACGCGCCACAAGGGCGGCGGCTACCGCAAGCAGTACCGCATCGTCGACTTCAAGCGCGGCAAGGACGGCATCCCGGCCAAGGTCGCGGCGATCGAGTACGATCCCAACCGCACCGCGCGGCTGGCGCTGCTGCACTACCGCGACGGCGAAAAGCGCTACATCCTCGCCCCGGCCGCGCTCAAGGTCGGGGACTCGGTCGAGTCCGGCCCGGCGGCCGACATCAAGACCGGCAACGCGCTCCCGCTGGCCAACATTCCGCTCGGCACGGTGATCCACAACATCGAGCTGCAGCCCGGCGAGGGCGGCAAGCTGGTGCGCTCGGCCGGCGGCGCGGCGCAGCTGATGGCCAAGGAAGGCGATTACGCGCAGGTCCGCATGCCCTCGGGCGAGGTCCGGCGCATCTTGATCGTCTGCCGCGCCACCATCGGCCAGCTCGGCAACCTCGACCACGAGAACGAGGTGATCGGCAAGGCCGGGCGCCAGCGCCACCTGGGCAAGCGCCCCTCGGTGCGCGGCATCGCCATGAACCCCGTTGACCACCCGCACGGCGGCGGCGAGGCGCGCTCGACCTCGGGCCGCCCGCCCACCACGCCTTGGGGCCAGATGACGATGGGCAAGAAGACGCGCCACACCAAGCGCACCACGAAGATGATCGTTCGCAAGCGGAAGAGCAAGTAGCATGGGTCGTTCACTCAAGAAGGGTCCGTTCGTCGCGGACCACCTGCTGGTCAAGGTCGAGAAGATGAACGCGTCGCGCGAGAAGCGGGTCATCAAGACCTGGTCGCGCGCCTCGACGATCATCCCGCAGATGGTCGGCCACACGATCTCGGTCCACAACGGCAAGACCCACATTCCGGTGTTCATCACCGAGAACATGGTCGGCCACAAGCTGGGCGAGTTCTCCCCGACCCGGGTCTACAAGGGTCACGGCGGCGACAAGGCCTCGGTGAAGTAGCATGAACGCATCCGTCACCAAGCCCCAGCTCGCGGTCGCGCACCTCAAGTTCGCCCGCATCGGCCCGCGCAAGCTGCGCCGGGTCGCCGACGCGATCCGCGGCAAGTCCGTGCGCGAAGCGCAGGTCTTGCTGCAGTTCGCCGGCGTCTTCGCGGCCGAGCCGATGCTCAAGCTGCTCAAGTCGGCCGTCGCCAACGCGGAGAACAACCACGACATGGCCGGCGACGGCTTGTTCGTCGTGCGCGTCACCGTCGACGGCGGCCCGGGCGGCGGCTTCACCAAGCGCCTCGACCCGCGCGCGCAAGGGCGTGCCGCGTTCAAGCGCAAGCGCCTCTCGCACGTGACCATCGCGGTCGGCGCGCAGCCGCCCAAGCACCAGCCGAAGCAGCGCGCGGGCGCGGCGATCGGCCTCTCGACGCGCGAGCAGCGCCAGAACCGGACCGCCTCGGCGAAGCCGGCGGCGCGCCGCACGAGCAAGCCCGCCGGCGGCGCCGCGGGAGCCACGGAGTAACATGGGACAGAAGATTCATCCCGTCGGGCTGCGGCTGGGCATCACGCGGACCTGGGACAGCCGCTGGTTCGAGGACAAGAACTACGTCGCGTGGCTGCACGAGGACGTGAAGATCCGCAAGTACTTCGGCCGCATGACGCGCGCCGCGGCGATCTCGCGGGTCGAGATCGAGCGCCGCGCCAACCAGGCCCGGATCATCATCAATACCGGCAAGCCGGGCATCATCATCGGCAAGCGCGGGGTCGGCATCGACGAGATCCGGCGCAACCTCGAGACCCTGACCGGCAAGCAGGTCCAGGTCAACGTGGTCGAGATCAAGGTGCCCGAGCTCGACGCGCGCCTGGTCGGCCAGAACATCGTCGACCAGCTCGAGAAGCGCATCGCCTTCCGGCGCGCCATGAAGCAGGCCATCATGCGGACCATGAAGGCCGGCGCGCGCGGCGTGAAGGTGCAGGTCTCGGGCCGCCTGGGCGGCGCGGAGATCGCGCGCACCGAGCGCAACCACGACGGCAAGGTCCCGCTGCACACCCTGCGGGCCGACATCGACTACGCCCACGTCGAGGCGTTCACGACCTTCGGCCGGATCGGCGTCAAGGTCTGGATCTACAAGGGCGAGGTGCTCCCCGACCAGCCGCGCGGCGAGCGCGAGGGCGCGGGGCGTCCCGGCGCCGGCGGCGATCCGGCCCGCTTCCGCGACAACCGGCGCGGGACGCGCGGCGGCCGCGGTCGCGGCGCGGTTCGGCAAGGCGCCGATGACGACGGCCGCGGGCCGCGTCCCGATACCGCCGACGCCGTGCGCGTCGCGCAGGCCGACGCGCAGTCGCTCGAGTCCGTCATCGACGGC
>JASLGJ010000050.1 GCA_030150085.1 Candidatus Elarobacter sp.
CGCGATCGCCGAGGGCGTGAAGACCCGCGGCGGCGAGATCGTCGGCGAGCTGGAGAAGCTCGGCAAGCGCCGCCTGGCCTACGAGATCGACGACGTCCGCGAGGGCTACTACGTCGTGATGAAGTTCAAGAGCGAGCCCGACGGCGCCAAGGAGCTCGAGCGCCTGATGCGCCTCAACGAGTCGGTCCTGCGCGCGCTGGTCATCCGCCAAGAGGACTGACCCCGCGCAGGGTTCTCTCCGCAGGGTGACACGCATCTGGCACCGTCGGCGGTCATCATCACTACCGTAACGTCAGCAGCAGAGTCAGGAGTCAGCCGTGGCCGGTTCATTCAATCGCATCACCCTGGTCGGTAACCTCACCCGCGATCCGGAGATCCGGTACGTCGGGTCGGGCGCGGCCGTCACCAAGTTCACCCTCGCGGTCAACCGCCGCTCCAAGCAGGCGGAAGAGACCGACTACATCGACTGCGTCGCCTGGGACAAGCTGGCCGAGACCTGCAACACGTACCTGAAGAAGGGCATGAGCTGCCTGGTCGACGGCCGGCTCTCGATCCGCTCGTACGAGACGAAGGAAGGCGAGAAGCGCAAGGCCACCGAGGTGGTGGTGAACACCATGCAGATGCTCGATCGCGCGGGTCGCGGCGGTGGCGGTGGCGACATGGGCGACGAGGATGGCGGCGGGCGCAGCTACCAACGGCCGCGGGCGACTGCGCCGGCGGGCGGTGGTGGTGCTGGAACCGGTGGCCCTAGCAGCGGTGGCGGATTCAACGACGATTTCGAGGACGAGATCCCGTTTTAGCTGTTTAGCGTCTTAGCGGTTGACTTCTGACGCGACTCTATTCGGTTCACGGTGCCGTCGCTGTTCTAGCGGTACGCCATTGATACACCGCTCCAGGGCACGACGACAATGACAATGTAGCAAACTTGTCGACGGAACGGGTGGACGTTCGATTCGCGAAAGCGGTCCGGGCGGTACCACGGAGAACGGCTTCGTTAGCCCGATCATAGTTGAATAGCTTCAAGCAACGGCGATTGGTACCACAGGGAGAACGACATGGCTCGCAGGGTATTTTTTAGTTTTCACTACGACCGCGACGTTCGGCGAATTGTCCAAGTCCGCAACTCGTGGGTTATCCGACCTGGGGACCAGGCCCAGCCCTTCTACGACAAGGCGGAGTTCGAAGAGGCCAAAAAGCGCGTCGGCGGTATCGAGAAGTGGATCGAGGAACAGCTTAAAGGTACGGCCGTGACCGTGGTGCTTTTCGGTGCGGAGACGTACAGCCGCCCTTGGGTTCTCCACGAGATCAAGCGAAGCCGCGAACTCAATAAAGGGATTCTCGCCATTGACATCCATGGCGTTAAGGATCCGCAATTAGGAGCGGATGTGCAAGGCCGTAACCCGCTGGATTATGTGACCGTAGACCGGAACGGCCGAAAAGTTGCGTGCAGCAGCATCTACAGCAGCTACGATTGGGTGCGCGACAATGGCTATGCTAATATGCCGGCTTGGATTGAGGCAGCGGCTCAGGCTGTCGGCCGCTAAACGGTGAGTCTCTACGAGGTCGCGATCCTGGGCAGTGCTACGTTGGCTGATCGCGAGATGTTGAGCACGACGTTGCGCGGCATGGTGGAAGACTTCGGTTTAGTTCTCGGAAGCGGCATTAGCGTTCACGATGGATCAACGGTCAACGCTCGGGACAAGCGAACAGCATTCGCCGCCATCTATTTCGGCGGAACAGATGTCACGATCGATCTTGACGCATTGCAGGAGCTAGTAAGCTCGAATGTTCCTATCATTCCAACTGTCCCAGCGAACGGCGATTTTGGAAGCCAGATACCCAGCGTAATCCAGGCCGCCAACGGACTAAGGCGGCGCAACGACGATCCGTGCATGACCGAACTGGCCGCCGTATTGCTTGAGTGTCTTGGGTTGCTGCGACAGCAGCGCCGCGTGTTTATTAGCTACCGCAGAATTGAGTCCCGAGCAACAGCCTTGCAGCTTCATGACCTGCTTGCCGCACGCGGGTTCGACGCATTCTTAGATACACACGACATTCGCCCAGGTGATCCGTTCCAGGATGTCCTATGGCACCGGCTGGTCGATTCTGACGTGATGGTGATGTTAGATACTCCGGCCTACTTCGAGAGCCGATGGACACGTCAAGAGATCGGACGTGCGCGCGCAAAGGACATCCAGGTCCTGCGCGTTATATGGCCGGGACATACGCCCACCAAGCTTATGGATCTAGCCGAAACGATCTATCTCGATGCCGGACAGCTTAAGGGACCGGACGGACCGATCGAAGACGCGACGGCAGATATGGTCGTTCTCCGTGTCGAACATCTCCGAAGTCGAAGCATCGCTGCGCGCTACATGTCGATCACCGGAAAACTGAAGGCCGATGTCCAGAAGATCGGCGCGACTGTTGAAGGCGTGGGTGCCTACAGAGCAATAGCGGTGCGCTTGTTAGACGGCCGGAAAATTTGGGCGTATCCAGTCGTAGGAGTTCCCACTGCTGAAATCTTGAATGACGTGGCTGAGAAGGCGCGGCGAGCTGATCAGTATGAATTGCCGGTGGTCGTTTACGACCACGTCGGCATTCGGGACGCCTGGAACGCGCATCTACGATGGTTGGACGAACACATCCGTGTGGTGCGTGCGATCAAGGTTTCTGAGGCGGGTTGGCAACTCGCAGAGCTGGATCGTTAAGCATGGGTGAGGCTATCTTTCTTTCTGCTAGTGTCCCCGACCCGAGACAGAGCCCCGAATACGCTGCAACCGCTGACACCGTGTCGATCGCGGCCGCAGTGTCGGCGTTGGTCTACGTCACGCTCGGGCGACGCATGCTTATCTGGGGCGGCCACCCTGCAATCACGCCGATGATCTCGGTTGTTGCGCAGGATATCGGAGTTGATTACGGGAGTTGGGTTCGTCTCTACCAGTCACGACATTTCGAAGATGAATTTCCTGAGGACAACGAGCGCTTTCAAAACGTCGTCTACACCGACGACGTGGGAGGCGACCGAGAGAATAGTCTCTTAGCGATGCGCGAGCGGATGTTCTCTGATCAAGAATTCAAGGCCGCCGTCTTCATCGGCGGCATGGGCGGCATCGTTCAGGAATTCGAGCTATTTCGGCGCCTTCAACCGAACGCTTCTGTTGTGCCCGTCGCTTCGACGGGTGGGGCGACACTCGAAGTAGCATCGCAAGCTGGCTTGCTTTCAGGCGATCTGGCAGAGGAATTAGACTACGTTGCCTTGTTCCATCGACACCTTGATGTCTCTGTTTATGAAAAGCGCTTTTGGAGCCTAAAAGAGCAGCCGATAATCACCGAAGAGCGCTTCTGGCGTCTTATATAAATTGCGCAATACGGAGACTCAGTCTACGACGCGCGTCAACCACCCGGCTCGATGCTATCTGGGACTGCCTGTAACTGCAGCGGATAGTCTGGCAGTGCGAATATCTCCTCCTACAAATTCATGCCGCCGACGACCGGTGCAGACGCAATGCACGCCGGCGTCGGATTCCGACGCAACGGGTCGTGGTCGAGGTATAAGCCTTCCAGCACGAAGTTCGTTCAACTATCGTAGTCGGAGACCAGTAACTCTGAGCGCGGAACGGTCAGGGCAAGGACGCGCTCCGTTATCCTGCGCTGCGGGCACATGTTAGGCGCGCGCAACTGGGATCCGCTCAGGGCTGAAGCTAACCCAGAGGGGTGCGGCCAGCAGCGGGCGACCCATGCGTCTAGCGAACTCGCTACTATCCCAGGCATAGGGGCGTGTATGCGCGTTTCTGTGGCTTCGCTCCAAGTGCGCGTTGTACGCGGCCGTGTTCAGCCATGGTTGGAGGTGTTGTTTCGCCAGCGAGGAGGCGGTCCGCGATGGCGTTCTTTAAGTGTTTCGCAGATGTTCCTTACTATGCGCGACGAACGCAACTTCACGCCCTGGAGCCTTCAGTTCCGATTCCAATAGCTCAATATTCCCCTTCGAAATTTCAAAAGGAAGCGCTACGAGTTTCTTCAGCTCAAGCTTGGCCGTGTGCTCAATTACAGCTGCAAAGCCAGTAGCAATTGTTTCGAGCACTCCCTTCTTATATTTGAGCCGATTTACACGCATATGCTCCTCGTACTCGTGCAACAGCCACTCTAGCTCTGCGGCGAGCTCTTCTGGGGAGCTATCAGACTTGGAGATCGTGCTCATCCAGTGGCGCAACGCCACGAGCTTGCGCCTTGCGACCGAATCACTCCTAAACGCCATAAGTTCTTCCAATGAGGTTGTCTCAGAAGGAACTGGCATAGACCTAATAGTTACCCGATGTACGTCGCCCAATGTCATTGGGATCGTACCTTGCCATTTAACTAGGGGGGACGGCTCGCGAAGCGAAACAGCAGTGACAGAGTCTGTTCTTCGAAATGACTCACACTCCATTCGGCAAATAACGTCACTAAGCGCATCCAGCATATCGCGCACGGTGCACGGACGCGAACTATCTGCTCCGGGTTGGATAAGAATTTTTGCGTTAGGATTATTATCAGGAATTAATACAAGTCGGCCGCCTTCGAGCCGAACATCTTTGATGTTTATTGGTACCGATGCAGCGCCGTATACTCGCTTGACTATGCCCAGATCGCTCAACCAATCGAGGTCGGCTGCCAACGCAGGATCGCGATCCCGAAAGCTCCATTCGCCTTCATCGTGTACGACCGCAATCTCATCCATCAGTAGTATCCAGCTCTTGAGATGGATTAAGCTGTTCTCATCACCAACGCCGACGATACTATTCATGCTCTTCTCCAATCTCTACTTGCGCCTACATTAATCCTCTATTTAGGGCGCTCCTCGGATAGCGCGCTACTGCTCGATTCACCACGATTTGTCGCTGCACTGCTGGTTGGGCTCCGTTTAGACCGATCCGCCACCGTGGTACATTAACTGCCGCCGCCCACTCTGCCTATACGAACGGTTCGCTGGCCGTCCTCCTGGGTGAGTGGCGGGGACCCATCCAGATTGGTCGGCTCCAGCCACATCGAGTCGTACACACGCTCGTGATCGCCGCTCGCGATTGCGTCGGCAATCATGGCTAACCAATCTCCGAAGGTTGATCCTTCCCTCGACCTCTCCTCTATGGCGCTGTTCGCTGCGACCCGCCGTGGGATCATCGATCGGCTTGGGCAAGGGGACGCGTCGATCACCAGTCTCGCGGATACGTTCCAGATGACGTTGACCGGCATGAAGAAGCAAGTCGAGGTTCTCGAGCGGGCCGGACTCGTCGTCACGCACAAGGCCGGACGGGTGAGGACCTGCAAGCTCGGAAAACGCGGTCTCGAGGCGGAGGCCCGGTGGATCAAGGCGCATCGTAAGCCTTCGAGGCCCGCTTCGAAGCATTGGACGAAATCATCAGCGAAATGAAGCAGTAGGAAAGCGATGAATCAGCAAGTCAACAATGCAGGTGCTGGGCGGAACCGTACGTCGGTCGAGCGCAAAGGGGATCGCGAGCTCGTCGTAACGCGGACATTCAACGCGCCGCCGAGCACGGTTTACAAGGCGTGGAGCCAGCCCGAGCTGTTCCAGCGCTGGTGGGTGCCGAAATCGGTATCCGGCGTTTCGCTCGTATCGTGCGATATGGATGTCCGTACCGGCGGAAAATATCGGCTGGAATTCGGTACCGGCGATACCGACACCATGGCCTTCCACGGCAAGTATCTCGCGGTGGTGCCGAACGAGCGCATCATCTGGACTAACGACGAGGGCGAAGACGGCGCGGTCACGACCGTGACCTTTGAAGACCTGGGCGGGAAGACGCTGATGAAATTTCACGAACTGTATCCGTCCAAGGAGGCCCTTGAGGAAGCGCTACAAGGCTCGGCGGCCGGATTGCCGGAGCAACTAGAGCAGCTCGACGAATTGCTTTCCAGCATAGGCGCGTAGCGCGGTCGGTGGACTCGCTCCGGCAACGTCTGCTCTTGGGAAGTGACTCCACCGGCCTTTCCGGCCGGAGCTGGGCTCAAAACAGTGAGCGCCAGGCACTCACGACTGAAGTTCTCCAGAGTCGAGGCTGCGAGCGCGTTCGAGCTGCCCGGCGATGCGGAGCGACGCATCTCGAACCTCGTCCCAGGAGCGCCATTTGTCCGCGATCCATCGGTAGGCCGACAGGTCATTGTCTTCCAAATCGTACGGAAGCGGTTCCGCGAGCTGCCGTGCGAGCTGACGGACCACCGACTCGCCGGTCGTAGGCTGTGGATACAATTCGTCCATCGGCAGGATAGCGCGCACCACAGCCTCGTCGCCATGAAGCTCGCGTATACGCTCCGCGAGTGCGGCGAAATCGAGATAGTCTCGGGTGGCGTTGCGGTCGACCACGAGCCACGCCTTGATGCGGGCCATCTCCGCGAGCGTTGGAAGTACGAGCGGGCCATACGCGGTCTCCCAGACCGTCGTTTCCAGCGGCGCAACCCGGCGCTGGTTGCGAATGCCGGTGTCCACGCCTTCGAGCCGACCCAGGATTTGCTTCGGATACTGGATTCGCTCGGTGCGCCATCCAGACGCTGCTTCGAGCGCGGCCAGCACCTCCTCGTAGCGTGCAGCCAGATCGCGCACGACGTGATCGTCGTCGATGGAGAAGCGGTGGCCGGCGTGAAGTGCCGCAGCGGTTCCGCCTACGAGGACCGTGCCCGGCACGATCGTCTGCACTCGTGCGGCACAGCGGATCACACGCTCCCAGTCCTCAGGTGACTCGGCGGCGCGGAGTCGCGGGGCGCGCGACGGCTCATCGGGCACGGGCGGCGTCCTCCCGGGCGAGCGCGACCATCGCCGGCCACAGCCGCGACGTGCCGTACATATAGTGCGCCGCGCAGATCCGCACCACATCGGACGCGACCTGCCCGAACGGGTCAGCCTCAACGACGCGCCAGAGGGCCGTCCAATCGGCGGGACTGCCCCGATCCAGGATATCGTCGATCGCTGCGGGCGAGAGCCCTGCGTCGTCCTCGAGATGGCGATGCTTCATTTCCTTTTTTATTGTACCAGGCCGCCGGCAGTACCGATTTTCACAGGCACCCAACCCTCTGCGCCAAGCAACCGGTCCACCGTTCCCGCTCCCCGGTCGCTATTGACACGCAGGCAAACACCTGCGTATTATACATGCAGGTATCTGACTGCATGAACGAGCCGGACCTCCTCTTCAAGGCGCTTGCCGATCCCAGCCGCCGCAAGCTGCTGGATCTGCTGTACGCCAACGACGGGCAATCGCTGGGCCAGCTCTGCGAGCACCTCGACATGACGCGCCAATCCGTCACGCAGCACCTCGATGTGCTCGAGGCGGCCAATCTGGTCACCACGCACCGGCGCGGCCGCGAGAAGCTGCACGTTCTCAACCCGGTGCCGCTGCAGGATATCTACGAGCGCTGGATCCGCAAGTTCGAAAAGCCGCGCATCAAAGCGCTGCACGATCTGAAACGACGCCTGGAGGGCCAAGAGCAATGAGCAAATCGACGTTCGTGTACGTCACCTTCATCCGCACCACGCCCGAGCGCCTGTGGTCCGCGCTGACGACGCCGGACTTCATCCGCCAGTACTGGTTCGGCATGGATTGCGAGAGCGGCTGGACGGCCGGCTCGCCCTGGAAGCTGCAATTCACCGACGGAAGCCTCGCCGACTCGGGCGAGATCGTGGAAGCCGATCCGCCGCGGCGCCTGGTCATCAAGTGGCGCAACGAGTGGAACGAGGAGATGAAGGCCGAGGGCTTCTCGCTGTGCACGTTCGAGATCGAGCCCGTCCCCGACGTCGATCCCGCCGCCGTGAAGCTGAGCGTCACCCACGGCATGGACCGCCCCGATTCGAAGCTGGTCGGCGCGGTGTCCGGCGGCTGGCCGCGCATCCTCGCTAACCTCAAGTCGTTGCTCGAGACCGGCGAGGTCGTATTGAAACCGAGCCGCGGCGCCGCGTGACGGAGGGAAGCGAGTCGCCGAACGCGTTGCGTCGTCTATCGTACCGGATCGGCATCGGCCTCTGAGGCCGGAAAGTACGCCGCGCTGTCCAGATCGTCGAGGAGCCCCGGTTCGGTCGGCTGCCATCCCAGCGACTGCCGCGTCTTGGCGCTCGACGCCGGGGCGTCGACCTGCGCGAAGCGGGCGAACCAGCCGAAGTGCGCGTCGGCCGCGTCGCCGGAAATGCTCGCGACCGGGAGGTTCAGGCGGCGTCCGATGATGCCGGCGATCTCGCGATACGGCACGCCCTCGTCGGCGACCGCGTGGTACACGGCGTGCTCCGCGGCGCGGTCGAGGGCGAGCCGGTAGAGCCGCGCCGCATCGCGGCGGTGGACGCCGGGCCACCGGTTGTTCCCGTCGCCGACATAGGCCGAGACGCCGTGCTCGCGCGCCGTCGCGATGACGATCGGCACGAAGCCGTGGTCGCCTTCGCCGTGAACCGACGGAGACAGCCGAATCACGGAGACGCGCACGCCGCGGGCGGCTACGGCGGCGGCCACGGTCTCGGGGTCGCGCGGGAAGTCCCCCACGCTGGGATCGCGGACGTCGTCCTCGGTGACCGTCCGTCCGGGCGCGATCAGCGCGACGCCCGAGGTGACGACGAGCGGCCGGCCCGTCCCGGCCAAGGCGTCGCCGAGGGCCGCGATGGCGCTGCGCTCGGCGGCGGCGTTTTCGGCGAAGCGCGAGAAATCGTGGTTGAAGGCGGTGTGGATCACGGCGTCCGCGGCGGCCGCGCCGGCGCGCAGGCTGTCGAGATCCTCCAGGCTCCCGCGGTGCACCGCGATCCCCGCCGCGGCGAGGGTCGCCGCCGCGGCGTCGGAACGGGCCAGGCCGACGACGGCATGGCCGGCGGCCCGCAGCTCCTCGATGACGGCCGACCCAACCCAGCCGGTGGCCCCGGTGACGAAAACGCGCATGCTCAGACCTTCTTGCGATGGCAGTGACTGACATGACCTTACCACGAATGTCAGCGGCTGTCATCATGTATGATGGGAGGAATGAGCCGGTGGAGTCCCAATGCGCGCGGCCGCCTCGAGCAGGCGGCCTTCGAGCTCTTCCTCGATCGCGGGTACGAGCAGACGACCGTCGCCGACATCGCCGCGCGAGCGGGGCTGTCGGAGCGGACGTTCTTCCGGCACTACGCGGACAAGCGCGAGGTGCTCTTCGGCGGCGCGGCCGCATTGCAGGAGGCGCTGCTGCGTGCGCTCGACGACGCTCCGCCCGCGCTTCCCGCGATCGAGGCGGTGCAGCTCGCCGTCGAAGCGGCGTCCCGTCTCATGCACGGGCGGCGCGCCCTGGCCGGCAAGCGCCAGCGCCTGGTCGCCGCCCACGCCGACCTGCAGGAGCGCGAGCTGATCAAGCGCGCGACGCTCACCGCGGCGCTCGCCGCGGCCCTGCAGCGGCGCGGCGTGCCGGAAGCGGCGGCGAGCATCGCCGCCGACATGGGCATCGGCGTGTTCTACGTCGGCTTCGGCCCCTGGCTCGACGATCCGGCGGAGCGCGAGCTCGTCGAGATCGTTCGCGAAGGCTTCGACCGGCTCAAAGCCGTCGCTTCCGGCCGCTGATCCTCTACGCGGCGAGCGAGTCCGTCGCGGCTTTCCGCTGAGTCAGACGCCGTGGGCCGCGCACAGCTTCGCGAAGCGCTCGCGGGCACGGCGGTACAGCGCGATGTCTTCCGCGCGGTGCCGTTCGACGGCGCGGCGGACGTCGGGCGAGATCTCGTACGCGGTGCCGTATTTGGCCGGGTTCACGTTGCGCCGGACCTTCGCGCGCGGCATGGCGATGCCGAAGATGCTCTCGAACAGCGCGACGCTCTGCGCGTAGCGTTCGGTCAAGCCGATCATGGCGAGCTCTTCGAGCGGCGTGCCGCCGAGATAGGCCGACTGGTGGTCGGGAAAGGCCTCGATGAAGTCGAGCAGCGTCATCCGCGTTTCCTTGAAGCGGCGGTGTCCGGGATGCGGGACGTCGACGAGCCGCACCGCCTGTTCGTACGACGAGAGGGCGTGCTGGTAGGGGTCCCGCACGAACGTCACCAGCGCGGTGACGGGGAAGGCGTTCGCGTACTTGCGCGCGGTGAAGTGGCCGTGGATCGCGTCGTAGCGGTCCGCGATCGACCCGGCTTCGGCCAGCATCGCCTCTCGGCGCCGCTCGTTGTGCGCGGTCGCCTCCGGGGTGGTGAGCTCCGGCCAATCGCCGTAATCGGCGAGAAGCCGGTCGCCGAACGTCTGCGCCAGATCGTGCTGGAACGATCTTCCGGCCGTCTTCGGGATGTGGACCGAAACGATCACGGGTGCACCGGGGAGATGCCGGGCCGCATCACGAGGAGGCGCGCCGCGCGTCGTAGCGCTGCTGGGCGCTGGCGAACGTCTCGACGTTGGTCCCGATCCAGCGGAACAGGTCGATGAAGCGCTCGGCCAGCGCGCGGCCGCTCTCGGTCAGGGCGTATTCCACGCGCGGCGGGACGACGGGATGGCTCGTGCGCGCGACCAGGCCGTCGCGCTCGAGCACGTCGAGCGTCTGCGCCAGCATCTTTTCCGAGATCCCGCCGACGCGGGCGCGGATCTCCGAGTAGCGCAGGTCGCGTTCGAGCAGCGCCCCCAGGACGAGCCCGCCCCAGCGGTTGCTGACGTGGTTGAGCACCTCGCGCGCCTTGCAGGCGGCGACGAAGCAGTTTCCGGTGGCGGGCAGGGCGGATGCGTCCATCGAGCGGGCTCCTCGGAGCTTACCTTTTTGTAAGTACTTCCTTTTCGTAAGCTTAGGGCCTAGACTCGCTGCATGTCAAATCCTCAGAACACCGTGGTCGTCACGGGCGCCAGCTCCGGCTTCGGGCGCAACACCGCGGAGCGGTTCGCCGGTGCCGGCTGGCGCGTCTTCGCGGGCGTCCGCGGCGCGCGCGGCAAGCACGCCCACGTCACCGCCGAGCTCGAGCGGCTCGGGATCCGGGTCGTCGAGCTGGAGATCACCGACCAAGCCTCGGTCGATGCCGCCGCCGCGGAGATCCTCGCCGCGGGCCCGGTCGACGTTCTGGTCAACAACGCCGGCGCGGCGTACTTCGGGATCGTGGAGGCGTTCACGCCCGAGACGATCCGGCGCCAGTTCGACGTCAACGTCTTCGGCCAGATGCGCGTCAGCCGAGCCTTCCTCCCGGGCATGCGCGAGCGCCGCCGCGGCCTGGTCGTCTACGTGACCTCGGTCGTCGGCCGGTACACGCTCCCGTTCGGCGGCGTCTACGCGTCCTCGAAGTGGGCGCTCGAAGCGCTCGCCGAGTCCTCGTCGTACGAGCTCGCCCCGCTCGGCGTCGACGTCGCGATCGTCGAGCCGGCCGCGTACGAGACGAACATCGGCAACTCGCGCGTCGGGCCGGACGACGAGCAGCGCTCGAGCGGCTACGGCGCGGTCACACCCCTCATGGCGAACGTCTTCGGCGGGCTTGCGAGCTCGACCCAAGGGCGCGACGCGCGCGAGGTCGCGGACGCGATCTTCGCCCTCGCCGAGCAGCCGGCCGGCACGCGCCCGCTGCGCACGCCGG
>JASLGJ010000087.1 GCA_030150085.1 Candidatus Elarobacter sp.
TGATCAGCGCGAAGTACGCCCCGAACAGGCAGGTCACGAACAGCGCCAGCGGGACCGTGCGCGGCAGCCGCAGCACGCGCCCGTACGCCGCGCCCAGGTGGCGCGCGGCGCGCGGCGAGGTCTCGGGCAAGAGCACCTGCACCGCCGTCATCAGCGCCAGGCCCGCGACGACCAGCGCGCCACCTGGGCGCGGCGTACGGGCGCGTGCTGCGGCTGCCGCGCACGGTCCCGCTGGCGCTGTTCGTGACCTGCCTGTTCGGGGCGTACTTCGCGCTGATCAGCGGCTCGCCGTTCGCGCTGGTGGCGCAGATGCACGTGCCCAGCGGACTGTACGCGCTCGCCTTCGCGCTCAACGCCTGCGCGCTGCTGACCGGCTCGTTCGGCGGCGCGCGCCTGACCAGGCGCGTCGCGCCGGAGCGGCTGTTCCGCGCCGGCGTCGCGCTCGCGGTGCTGGCGGGCATCGCGGCCTGCGCGGCCGACACGTTCGCACCCTCGCCGGCGGGCTTCGTCGCGACCTTCGCCTTCGTCGCGTTCGCGTCGGGCATCGCCCTGCCCAACGCCTACGCCGCCGCCCTGGCCGACGCAGGCCCCGACGCCGGTCTCACCTCCGGCGTCTTGGGCGCGTGCCAGATGATAGGCGGCGGCCTGGGCAGCGCGATCGCGGGCGCGCTCCCGTTCGCGCCCGCGCAGTCCATCGGCACCGTCGCCTTGGCGGGCACCCTCGGCGCCGCGGCGGCGTACCTGCTATCCTGGAACGCGCTGCGGAAAACGCACGGCGGCAACGCTCCGCTCTGAGGCCTTCGCCGGTCTCCGGCCGCTACTGGCCGTTGCGGGTGTCGCGGTCGCCGGCGGCGTCGGCTTCCTTGCGGCAGACGTAGGCGCCGGCTCTCGTGTTGCCGTACCAGCGCATGCCCTTCTCGTGGTAGATGCCGCTGTTCGTGTTGAGCCAGACGACCGTGTCGCGCGGGCAGTGGTGCTGGGCGGCGGACTCGCTCTCGAAGAGCTGCAGCGAGCCGGAGGTGACCGGGGCTTGCGTGACGGTCTTGTGCCGGGCCGCGAGCGCGGCCGCGGGCGAGAACAGCATCGTCGCGCTGAGCACCAGCGCGGCCAGGAGCGAGGCGGCGATACGCTCGAACATCGTGCGGGCTCCGGCGCTCAGCGGTGCCGGCGCGGCGTGATCGGGTGGACGTACTTGCCGTCGGGGTGCTTGCGCAAGCACGCCGCCGACTTGCAGTACGACGTCCGGAACGTGGTCGCGTACCCGCGGTACGAGTGACCGTAGGAATGGCGGCCGTAGGAGTGACGGCCGTACGAGTGGTGGCCGTGGCCGCGGGCCGACGCGACGGCGGGTGCGAGGACGAGGCCGAGGGCGAGAAGACCTGCGGTGAGCTTCACGGTGTTCGTTCCTGCCGCCCGAGAGGATGAAGAGCCCGAGCCTGGTAGCGCGACCCAGGTTCGGTCCCGCACTGCGGTGGTCGAGCGAAGCGGCCCTGGCCCGCGCCTCGATGCGAACGCAAGCTTAACCGAGCGCCGGAATCGCCGGCGGTCCGGCTGGCCCCGCGGTGCACCCCGTCTCGCACGCGAACTGCGCCGTGCCGCGGCGGCGTAACGCGGTCATGCAACACATCATCACGGTCATCGGCGCGGCGGCGTCGCTAGCGATGCCGCAGACGAGCATGACGACGAACCTGCCGGTGGCGGTCAACGCCTGCGCGGTGAGCGAGCTTCTCCCCGGGACGAGCCCCGAGCTCGGGCCGCCGGTCTCGTACCGCATGCTGCAGCTCACGTTCTCCAACGCGCGGGACGGCGTCGCGACGCGAGTGACGTTCGACGTGCTCCACGACGGAACGCACACCAGCGTGACGGACTACGGCCGCTTCACCAAGGGCGTGCCGATCGAGCACCGCTTCGACTACTTCGGCGGCGGCTACGGCGACGGCTCGGCCGTCTGCACGGTCGCCGCGGTCACGTTCGCGGACGGCACGAGCTGGAGCGCTCCGCTCGGCGGGGCCGCGGCGGTAGCGGTCCGCTGACGCCGTGCGGATCCTCGTGAAACCCGTCGTGCACGCCGTCGCGCTCGCCGCAGCGGTCGCAGCCGGCACGCAGTACACGGTCGTGGACGCCCAGGGCCACGTCGTCGGCACGCTCGTCACGGACGGCGCGGTCGCCGCGCGGATGCGCGTCGCCGGCCTCGCCGCCGCCGGACGCGCAAAGCAGTCAACGCAGTCCGACAGTCCGCCCGACCGAACGTTCCATCCCGACTACTCACGTGCTCTGAGCACCGACCAGATGGCGCGCGCCTGGCGCGACGAAGCCGACCGGCTCGCTCCGCCGGTGATCACGGGCGGGGGCTGATCGCCGCCCACGTCTTCACAAATGCGCCGCCTTCCGTCGAGGTCCGGGCTGCGCCCGGTTTACCGTCTTCAGGGTCGCATCCGCGCTGAAGAATAAGGCGGGTTTCAAACTGCTGGACGAAGGATGGGAGCTCGGCTCCAATACGTTCGCCGATCTCGGGCTGGAGAACGCTGAAAAGCTGCAAGCGAAGGCGTATCTGCGGGCGGCCATTCTCGCCCGCATCGCCGCGCTCGACATCACCCAGAGCGAGGCCGCTCGCCGAATCGGTATTCCCCAGCCCAAGCTGTCGAATCTCATGGCCGATGCCGCGCCGCGGGGCTTCTCCAGCGACAAGCTAATGGAGTTCGCGCTGAAGCTGGGCCTCGACGTCGAGGTCAGGGTACGGCCGTCACGCTCGCAGCTCGGGAAGGTGATCGTGGGCCGTCCAGGGACCCGAAAAGCGACCCAGTCCAAGCCGAATCGGCGCCGGGCGGTCAGCGCGGCGCAGGCTCGGCTTCGGTGACGGCGGGCGGGTGCGGCGGCTCGGCCGGGTCGAGCATGCCGAAGATCACGGTCGCCTCCGGCACCTCCGGGATCAGGAAGGTCACCGTGTCGTAGGAGAACGCGCCCAGCGTGGGGTGGTGCACGCGGGCCGAGCGCGCCTCGGTGGGCGAGAGCACGGTGGACTCGCTCCACAGGCGCGCGAACTCCGCGCTCGCGCGGGTCAGCTCGGCGACCAGCTCCTCGAAGGCCGGGTCGCCCACGTGCCGCGCGTAGCTGGTGCGGAACGCGGCCAGGATGCGTTGCGCCTGCGCCGGCCAGTCGACGAGCATGTGGCGCACGCGCGGGTCGAGGAAGGTGTGGCGCAGCGCGTTGGTCTCGCTCGCGGCGCTGCCCGGGAAGCCGAACACGCGCGCGAAGACCTCGTTCCAGGCCAGCACGTCCCAGCGCGGCCCGAGCACGTACGCCGGGCCGGCGGCGTAGGCGCGCACGACCTCGCCGACGCGCGCGGGGAGCGGCACGTTCCAGCGCGTCTCCTCGCGGTCGAAGGCCACCAGGCGGCTCAGGTAGGCCCGCTCGTGGCGGTCGAGCCGCAGCGCCGCGGCGATCCGCTCCAGCGTCGCGGGCGCCATGCGGATCGGGCGGCCCTGCTCGAGCCAGGTGTACCACGTGATCCCGACGTCGGCCAAGACCGCCACTTCCTCGCGCCGCAGACCGGGCACGCGGCGGTGCGTCCCCGCCGGGAGGCCGACCTCGGCCGGGCTGAGGCGCGCCCGGCGGGTGCGCAGGAACTCGGCCAGCAGCGAGCGCCGTCCGGCCTCCTTGCTCCCTTCGGTTCGCCGAGCCGCCACGATGGTGGTGGTATCGACTACCACCATGGCAACTTCCTTCACCGTTCCCGAAGGACGTGAGACCATCGGCCGTGTCGGCACCCGCGCGCCGCCCTCCGGCGCTCCTCCTGGTCGTCGCGACCGTCATGCTGGGCGTGCTGATGGCCGTCCTCGACGCGGCCATCGTGAACGTCGCGATCCCCGCGATCTCGGGCAATCTCGGCGCCACCGCCGACGAAGCGGCCTGGGTCGCGACCGGCTACACGCTCGGCATGATGATCGTCATGCCGCTCAACGGCTGGCTCACCGCGCGCCTGGGACAGAAGTGGTACTACCTGGGCGCGTTCGGGCTGTTCACCCTGATGTCGGCGCTGTGCGGGGCCGCGAACGGGATCTGGATGCTGATCGCGTTCCGCGTGCTGCAGGGGCTGGGCGGCGGCGCGCTGCAGCCGATCGCGCTCTCGATCCTGCTGCGCTCGGCGCCGGCCGAGCGGCGCGGCGACATGGTGGCGGCGTTCAGCTTCGCCTCGGTCGCGCCGTTCGCGCTGGGACCGGTGATCGGCGGCTACCTGCTCGACAACGCCGACTGGCGGATGCTGTTCTACTTCAAGCTCCCGCTGTGCGTGCTGGGCGTCGTGCTGGCGTACTTCGTGCTCGAGGACGACCGCGTGCAGGGCGGCGCGGCGCCGATCGAGTGGCCGGGCTTCGCCGCGATGGCGGTGACGCTGGCCTGCCTGCAGTACGTCCTCTCGCGCGGGCAGCGCGAGGACTGGTTCGAGTCCGACACGATCGTCGTCCTGACCGCCGTCACCCTCCTCGCGGGAGCGTACTTCATCGGCTCGCAGGTGCGCTCGCGGCGGCCGTTCGTGAACCTGCGCATCTTCCGCACGCTCTCGTTCGCGGCGGGCTGCGCGATCACGGTCGTGAGCGGCTTCGGGCTGTACGGAATCAACCTGGTGACGCCGCTGTTCTTCCAGGGCCCGCTCGGGCTGCCGGCCTTCGACACGGGCATCTACCTCTTGCAGGGCGCGATCGCGACCGCGGTCGTGATCCCGTTCGTCGGCCCGCTCACCCGCCGCATCGACGCGCGCCTGGTGATCGCCGCCGGGCTGCTGATGTTCGCGGCGGGGGCGTGGACGATGGGCGACCTGACCGCGAGCGCGGGCTACTGGGACGTCTTCTGGCCGCGCGTGCTGCAGGGGCTGGCGCTGGGCCTGCTGTTCGTGCCGCTGGTCGCGGTGACGCTCTCGGAGATCGCGCCCGAGCACCTCTCCGACGCGACCGGGATCGCGACCCTGGTGCGCTATCTGGGCGGCAACGTCGGCATCGCGGTGCTCCAGGTGCTGCAGGTGCGGCGCGCCGTCGCGGCCGCCGCCACGCTGGCCGCGAGCGCGACGCTGACGCACCCCGCGGTCGCGGGAGCCGTGCGCGGCCTCGGCCTGGAGCGAGCGCGCGCGCTGCTGTTCGGCTCGGTCGCGGCCAACGCCAACGCGATCTCCTATCTGTACCTGTTCCGCGTCTCGGCGATCCTGTTCGTCTGCACGCTGCCGCTGCTGTTCCTGCTGCCCGACCCGCGCCGCGCGCTCCACGCCCGCGCCGGCCGCGACGTCGACGAAGAGCTGGCCGAGGAAGTGAGCTCGCAGCCGAGCGCCCCGCCCGGCACGCCGCACACCGCTCCCGCCGTCGTCTGAGCGGAACGCGGTGCCCGGTTCGCGTACAGAACGGCGATGACGCGCGAAGAGTTCGAGGCCATCTACACGCTGCGGTTCGAGCACGAGGTCGAGTTCGGCGAGATCGACATGATGCGCCACGTCAACAACGTGTGCTACGCGGTGTGGGCGGAGCGCATTCGCACGGTGTACTTCGCCGACGTGCTGGAGCGCGACATCCTCAGCAGCGAGGGCATCATCCTGGCCCAGCACGACATGACCTACGAGGCCACCATCGCCTACCGCGAGCGCATCCTGGTCGGCGGGCGCGTCACCCGCTGGGGCAGCAAGTCGTTCGACTTCGAGACCGCCGTGCTCGTCCCGGCGCGCGAGCAGCGCGCGTTCCGCTCCAAGGCCCTGCTGGTCGCCTATGACTACGACGCCAACCAGAGCATCGTGATCCCCGCCGCCTGGCGCGAACGCGTGGCGGCATTCGAGCGCTTGCAGCCCGCCTGATCGCCGGCGCCCGCCCCGAGCCGGATGCTCGCGCCGGGGCCGCGAAGCGACCCCGATGCTCGCCACCACGACCGCGGTCGCTCCCCGGCGCCGGGAGCTCGACTTCCAGCTCTTCGACGTGCTCGGCCTCGACGCGCT
This sequence comes from Candidatus Elarobacter sp., assembly GCA_030150085.1. Classification (GTDB taxonomy): domain Bacteria; phylum Vulcanimicrobiota; class Vulcanimicrobiia; order Vulcanimicrobiales; family Vulcanimicrobiaceae; genus Vulcanimicrobium. The sequence continues at coordinate 5,969 of JASLGJ010000087.1, forward strand.
GCTCGCGCTGCCGTACTTCGCCGAGCACGACCGGGCCACGCTCGACGCGGTCCTCGACACCGCCTACGACGTCGCGGGCGAGTACTTCGCGCCGTGCGCGGCCGAGCTGGACGCCTACGACTTCCGCCTGTGCGAGGGCGAGGTCGCCACCCCGGCCAGCCTCAAGGCCGCGTTGCGCGCGTTCGTCGCGGCGGGTTTCCTGCAGCTGGGCTTTCCGGCCGACCGCGGCGGCTTGCAGCTTCCGGCCACGCTGGGCTCGGCGGTCGGGCTGATCTTCTCGGCGGCCAACAACTCCGCCAACGCCTACGCCTGGCTGACGATCGGGGCGGCCAACCTGCTCGCGCACTTCGGCAGCGACGAGCAGCGCGCGCGCTGGATGGCGCCGATGATCGAGGGCCGCTACTTCGGCACGATGGCGCTGAGCGAGCCGCAGGCCGGCTCGTCGCTGGCCGACGTCAAGACCCAAGCGGTGCCGGCCGGCGACGGCACCTATCGCCTCAGCGGGATGAAGATGTGGATCTCCGCCGCCGAGCACGACCTGGCCGAGAACATCGTCAACCTGGTGCTGGCGCGGCTGCCCGACGCGCCGCCCGGGGTGAAGGGCATCTCGCTCTTCATCGTCCCGAAGTTCCTCGTCGACGAGCACGGCGCGCCCACGGCGCGCAACGACGTGCAGGTGACCGGGCTCAACCACAAGCTCGGCCAGCGCGGCGTGGTCAATACCGTGCTGACCTTCGGCGAGCGCGGCCGGTGCGTCGGCTACCTGGTCGGCGTGCCGCACGACGGCATGCGCCAGATGTTCCACATGATGAACGAGGCCCGCGTGGCGGTCGGCGGTGGCGCGGCGGCGCTCAACCTGGCCGCCTACGAGTACGCGCTGCGCTACGCCCTAGAGCGCCCGCAAGGGCGGCTGCCGGGTGACAAGAACCCGCTCTCGCCGCCGGTCGCGATCGTCGAGCACGCCGACGTGCGGCGCATGCTGCTCGCGCAGAAGGCGATCGCCGAGGGCGGCTTGGCGCTGGTGCTGTACTGCGCGAGGCTGGTCGACCTGAGCGCCGCGGCGGCCGAGCCCGCGGAGCGCGAGGCGGCGAGCCTGCTGCTCGACGTGCTCACCCCGGTCGCCAAGACCTGGCCCTCCGAGCACGGCATCACGTCCACGTCGCTGGCGATCCAGGTGCTGGGCGGCTACGGCTACTCGCCCGAATACCCCGTCGAGCGGCACTTCCGCGACCAGCGCCTCAACCCGATCCACGAGGGCACGACCGGCATCCAGGGCCTCGACCTGCTGGGGCGCAAGCTGCGCCTGCACGGTGGGCGCGGCTTGGCGCTGTTCGCCGCCGCGGTCGAAGAAGAGCTCGCCGCGGCGCGCGCGCTGCCGGAGCTGGCCGAAGACGTCCAGCGCCTGAGCGCGGCCTGCGAGCAGCTCGCGCGGGTGACGCGCGCGCTGCTCGAGGCGCAGGCCGCGCACGGCCCCGAGCGCGCGCTGGCCGAGTCGACCGCGTACCTCGACGCGTTCGGCACGATCGCGGTCGCCTGGCGCTGGCTGGCCCAGGCGCGTGCCGCGGCCGCCGCGCCGGCGAGCGACTTCAGCGCCGGCAAGCTCGCCGCGTGCCGCTACTTCTCGCGCTACGAGCTGCCGCGGGCGAGCGCCGCGCTGGAGCGCCTGGCCGCGCTCGACGACCTGATCTTCACCGTCCGGCCCGCGATGCTCTAGGAGTTCGTCGGGCTTTCGCCCGACGAACGACGACGGGCGGCTCGGCCGCAGGCCGAACGCGACGGATTCAGCGGAACGCTGAATCCACTAGGCGATGCGCCAGGAGGCGGCGACGATGCCGGCGCCGCTCTGCTTGGCGTCGTACATGGCGCGGTCGGCGCGCCGCAGCAGCTCGTCGAGGTCGGGCGCGTCGGCCGGGTAGACCGCGACGCCGATGCTCGCGCCGACGTGGAGCCGCTCGCCGACGGTCAGCGGCGCGGTCAGCGTCTGGCGCACGCGCATCGCGATCGTCAGCGCGCGCGCCTCCTCGGTGACGGCGTGGAGCAGGATGGCGAACTCGTCGCCGCCCAGGCGAGCCACGATGTCGCCGTCGCGCATGGTGGCCGAGAGGCGCGCGGCGACGGTCTCGAGCACGCGGTCGCCGGTGGCGTGACCGTGCCGGTCGTTGATCGCCTTGAAGCCGTCCAGGTCGAGGAAGAGCACCGCGAACCCGGCCCCGCTGCGCTGCGCTCGGCGCAGGCGCAGGTCGAACGCGCGCCGGTTGGGCAGCCGGGTGAGCGGGTCGCGAAAGGCCACGTCCTCGATCCGCGCGCCGCTGCGCAGCAGCCCGTAGAGCAGCAGCGCCAGCAGCAGCAGCACCGGCCCGGCGACGAGCAGGGTGATCTCGGCTCGCCGCACCGCCAGCGCGACCTGGCTCTCGGCGTTGCGGACGTCGGCCTGCGAGGCGCGCTGGGCGTCGGCGTCGAGCAGCCGGAACGCGTCCAGATAGGCCTTGCCGTGCACCAGCGCGCCGGTCGCGGCGACCCGCTTGCCGCTCGCGACCAGCCCGATCTCGTCGCTCACGAAGCGGTCGATCTCCGCCGCGTCGCCGAACAGCCCCGGGCGCACGCCGCCCGCGCGGCGCAGCGCGTCGCTCCCGTTGCGCACCTCGGCCCGGCCGCGGTCGACCGCGTCGAGGAACTCCGCGTCGCCGGTCGCGACGTAGGCGCGCATCCCGGTCTCCTCGTTCACCAGCCCGACGAGCAGATCGCGCTCGGCATCGTGGCGGGCGACCGCCGCCGTCAGCTCCGCGTTGTGGACGTCGATGTCGTGAAAGACCCGGAAGGCCGTGGTGACCAGCACGACGATGAGCGCGATCGCGACGGTCAGGACCGCCACCGCGCGTGTCATCACCGGCACAGTGCAGTTTCCTCGATACTGTAATGTCGGCTCGCTGCCCGCACCGCCTCAGCGATGCCGGTCACACCCGCCTGCGCGGTCCTGCTCAAGCGGCCCGGATCGCACCGCGCGCGATGGCCGCGGTGAACGCTTCGAAGTCCCGCTCGGTCTGCTCGGCGTAGCTCTGCGCGAAGGTCAGCAAGGCGCGGTCGAAGACCTCGCTCTTGCCCAGGTAGCCGGCGATCGCGGCCGGGTCGCCCGAGCGCGCGTGCCCGCCCGCCAGCGCGCGCGCGCAGGCCGCGCCGTACGCGCTCAGGCGCGCGGCGTCCATGGCGCGCAGGTCCGCGGTGGCCTTCTTGTCCTTGAACTGGCGCACGTAGAAATCGCGCCCGCCCGACGAGGCCCAGCCCAGGAAGACGTCGCTGGCGGCCTGCATCAGGCGCTGCCCGCGCACCACCCGCTCGCCCTCGCTCCGGTAGGCGCCGCGGGGCAGGTGCGCGGCCAGCACGGAGGGCGCGGCCTCCTTGATCTGCAGTAGCAGCGGGTCGCCGTCGGCGGCGAACAGGGCCAGCGCGCAGCGCGTGCCGACGCTGCCCACCCCGACCACCTTGACCGCCGCGTCGAGCAGGCGGTAGCGCGCGAACAGGACCCGCACGTCCGGCGGCAGTTTGCGCGCGTAGTCCGCCACGATCCGCTCGACGTCCAAGCCGTCGCGCGCGGCGGCGTGGTAGAGCAGGGGCGGGTCCTCGCGCAAGCGCGGCGCGCCGCCGCCGTCGTCCTCGCTGAGCTTCTCGACCGCGCGCAAGCGCTGGCCGTCGTCGACCCCGCGCGCTTCCTCCAGGATGTCGAGCGCTTCGAGGCGCGCGTACCAGACCTCGAGCGGGCCGGCCGCGGCCAGCTCGTGCATGCGCTCGCGGTAGGCGCGGGCGGCGGCCAGCGCGGCCTCGGCGCTCTCCGCTTCCGCGAAGCCGTTGTGGCGGCCGGCCAGGACGAGGCTCGTCGCGAGCCGCTTGACGTCCCACTCCCACGGCCCGGGCACGGACTCGTCGAAGTCGTTGACGTCGAAGACGAGATTTCGCTCCGGCGAGCCGAAGACGCCGAAGTT
>JASLGJ010000116.1 GCA_030150085.1 Candidatus Elarobacter sp.
CGAGCAGCCCGGCCGCCTCGGCCGGGAAGCGCAGGTGCGGCCAGCGCCGCGCCAGCTCGGCCGGACCGAGCAGCTCGCTCCGCCCGCCCGCCTCGGGCAGGGCGGTGCGCGCGAACGCGACCTGCTCGGGCCGGAGCACGCTCAAGACCCCGGTCGGGTGGTAGAGGCGCTCGCCCAGCAGGAGCTCCAGCTCGCCCCAAGCGCGCTGCGCGGCCAGGCCGCGGCGGATCGCCGCCGGGTCGCCGTGGTACAGCGCGCGGACGATCCGCGTCTGGTCGGAGGAGCTGGCCTGGGGGTTGGGGAGCGGACCGCGCTCGAGCACGGTCACCGCCTCGCCGGCCGCCGCGCAGGCGGCGGCCGTCAGCAGGCCGAGCACGCCACCGCCGACGACGACGACCTGCTCGGCGATCACCCGACCATCTCGGCCGCGGCCGTGGGCACGGCGCTCAGGGCCGGGAAGCGGAAGGCGGTCACGTCCCCGGCCTCCTGGGCGGCCGGAATGCGCAGCGGCAGGCCGCTCCGGCGGCGGACCTCCTCGGCCAGGTCGATCAGGATCGGCGAGGCGCAGGCGGCCAGGGTCAGCAGCTCGTGGGTCAGCCCGGCGACCTCGGCCTGGGCGTCCGCTCCCTCCAGCACGCCGTTGGCGATGCGCCGCTCGAGCCGCCCGATCTGGCTGACGATCGCGTCGGCGGCCCGGCTGGGGCTGAAGCCGCGCAGCTCGTAGAAGATCCGGAAGCGCTCGACCATGAGGCCCGCGCGCTCCAGCGCCGCGGCCGGCACCGGCAGCGCGCGGCCCTCCAGGCCCAGCCGCGCCAGAGCCGCGTCGAGCGCGCCCACGACCCGGTTCCAGGGCCCGATCAGGCGGTCTTCGCCGACCTTGAGCGGGGCCGAGCGGGTGAAGTTGCTGCGCTGGTGCTCGGGCGAGGTGATCGCCAGGTAGAAGCGGGCCAGGTCGCGCGGCACGTCCAGCAGCAGGTCGCGCATCCAGATGACGTGGCCCTTGCTGGTCGAGAACTTGTCGTGCTCGAGCTCGTAGAACTCGTTGCAGACGTAGGTGTCGGGGATCACGTAGCGGCCCTCGTGCGCGAACATCAGCGCGAGGTCGGTCATGCCCCAGTACCAGACGTTGTCGAAGCCGTAGAAGTAGACCGGCGTCGCGCCGTGCTCGGCCCGCCACAGCTCGTCGCTGGGCGCGTCGGGCAGTCCCATCGCCTCGGCCGCGGCGAAGGTGCACATCATCGAGGCCGGCATGCCCTCGACCCAGGCGTTGATGACCTGGTCGGGCGTCTCGGCGAACGGGGCCGGGATGCCCCAGTCGTGCGGGTACGTCACCGGGTAGTCGGGCAGCGGCTTGGCCAGCACTTCGCGCACGAGCTGCATCATGTGCGGCCGGAAGCGCGCCTCGCGCGCGTCGTAGTAGGCCGTGAGCTGCGCGCGGTACTCTTCCATCGGGAAGACCAGGATCGTCGCCTCGCGGAAGGTCAGCGGGTCGTCCGGGTTCACGGTGGAGCGCGGGTTGAGGAGCTGGTCGAAGTTGTTGGGCTGGCCGCAGTCCTCGCAGCAGCCGCCGCGGCTCCAGGCCAGGCAGACCGGGCAGTCGCCCGCGACGAGCCCTTCCATCAGGTACTCGCCGGTGGCCTCGGAGTACGGCAGGCGCACCGTCTTGAGCCGGAACTTGCCCTTCTCGTAGAGCCGGGTCACGAAGTCGACCACGCGCGCGTTGTAGCGCTCGTCCATGCGCATGTAGCCGTCGAGCGAGCAGCCCGCGACCTCGAGCGAGCGCCGGATGTCGTACCAGCACTTGGTCGCCAGCGCTTGCGGCGTGATGCCTTGGCGGCGCGCGCTGGCGGCGACGAAGGTCTGGCTGTCGTCGGTTCCGGTCGCGTAGATCACCGCGCGACCGCAGGCCCGCAGATAGCGGGCGTGCATGTCGCTGGAGAGATACGGCCCCGCCAGGTGGCCGACGTGGAGGTCACCGTTGGAGGTTGGCGGGGGCGGGATGATGAGGACCGCCCCCCCGCCCGCGGGGTCCGCCATGCTACTCCGCGCTTTCGTGGCGAGCGGTGAAGCGCTGGGTCATCTCCGTGTCCCACCACACGCAGTACATCTCGAAGTCGCTTCCGCTCTCGTTGACGACCGAGTGCCACTCGTGGGGCTGGAACTTCACCACGTCGCCGGTCTTGAAGGGCGTGCGCTTGCCCTCGGTCTCGAGGGTCGCCTCACCCTTGACGGCGATGAAGATCTCGTACTCGTGGTGGGAGTGCTTGGTCGAGGCGGTGCCGGGCGCGATCACGCACCACGAGCCTTCGAAGGGCGCGTTGAGCGTCTCCCACGGCAGCAGGCGCTGAGCGTGGAGATTGTTCTCGAAGTTCAGGTGCGCGCGGTCGAGACTGCGAAGTTCCAAGATGTCCTCTTGCGGCGAAAAGCGGTTCAGGTGCGGGAGACGGCCAGCTCGGCCTCGGGGACCGGTTCCGCGGCGGCCTCGGCGCTGCGGTGCGCGAGGATGTCGTGCACGATGTCGGCCGAGCGCGCCCCGATCACGCTCAGCAGCGAGTCGGCGATGCCGTGGGTGGCCTCGTTGACGCCCTGCAGGTAGCAGGCCGCGCCGCCGGCCGGCTCGTCGACGACGAGGCGGTAGTTGCGCGTCACCTCGACGCGCGGCACGCCCAGGTCGGCCGCCAGGCGGCGCACCGCCATCGGCATCTGGCGGATGAAGCCGGTGCCGAGCAGCACCAGGTCGCAGCGCGCCTCTTCGACGTAGCCCGTCTTGCGGTCGCTGACCTCGAGCACGACCTCGTCGCGCTCCATGCGCGCGGCGATGACGTCGGTCATCGTCTTGATGCGCAGGCGCTCCTTGCCGTTGAGGCGCTCGAGGTACATGGTGCGGTAGAGCTCCTCGAGCAGCGCCGGGTTGAGGCCGGCGTAGTTCGTGTTGTGCATCTCGCGCAGCATCTGCTCTTGCGCCTCGGGCAGCGCGTGGAAGAAGTCGTCGATGAACGACGGGTAGTACAGCTCGTTGGTGAACTTGCTCGTCTGGTACGCGGAGAACCCGGCCGAGCGCATGATCAGCGTCGGCTGGCAGCCGGGCAGATCGCGCATCACCGAGTACAGCATCTCGGCGCTGCTCTGCGCGCCGCCGATCACGACCACGCGCTGCGGCCGCTCGTCGGGCGGCTTGGCCGCGAACTCGGCGATGCGCGGCACGTACTGCGTGCTGTGGATGTAGCGCTCCGCCGGCAGCGCGGCGAACTCGGCCGGAATGTTGGCGTCGCGCCCGATGCCCAGCACCAGCACCTTGCTGCGAATCGTCGAGCCGTCCGCCAGGCGCGTGCTCCAGCCGGTCAGCGTGCCGTGCTCGTCACGGCACGGCTCGACGCCCACGCAGCGGCGCCCGTACTCGACCCGCACCGCCTGCAGCGACTCGGCGACCCAGCGCAGGTAGTCCGAGATCTCGCGCCGGTAGGGCGTGAAGCTCGACAGGTTGACGAACTCGTCCAGCCTGCCCATGTGGTGCAGGAAGCTGAGGAACGAGTACCGGCTGCGCGGGTTGCGCAGCGTGACGAGGTCCTTGAGGAACGACACCTGGCTCTGCGCCCAGGGCATCAGCATCCCGCGCTGCCACGCGATCGCTTCGTCTTTTTCGATCAGGAGCGAGTTCGCGGCCAAGTCGGGCGCGAGTTCCTCCAATGCCACGGCCAGCCCAATGTTGGACGGCCCGGCTCCAATAGCCAGCAGTTCGATTTCACGATCCGCCATGCAGGTCTACCCCACCCTCTCGTTGGCCCGGATCCAAATAATTGTTTGCCTCTAGTTCGGACAACCGGCCGCCGAACCCCTGTAATTTACATCACGGGGATCGACGAATGTACTATTCCTTGACGTACGCCGCGGTGTTTTGTATACATCCGCGGCGCGCGGACGCGAGCGCGCGGCGCCGTTTCAGCGCGCGTCGGCGGCGCTCGCGCCGGTGCGGTCGGCATCGTCGAGCCGTTCCACGATGGAGAACAGCTCCGCGAAACGCACGATCGCGAGCACGCGCCGGATCTGCGCCGACGGCACGACCAGCACGACGCGGCCCGGTCCGGTGCGCTTCGCGACGCGCGCCAGCTCGCTCAAGCCGGAGCCGTCGATGAACAGGACCTCGCTCATGTCGACGATCGCCGGTCCGTCGATGGCATCGAGCGCGCGGCAGGCTGCTCGCGCACCGTACACGTCGAGATCGCCGGAGAGTCGGATCACGGGCCGGAGCATGACCGTCGGCCTTTCATAAGGGAGAGACGCAGCGCCCGCACGCACTGGAATGCAAAAACGGCGGCACGCAAACGAGCCAGACTTGCCCATCGATTATAGCACCGCCGCGCGCCCGCGTCCGTACGTGGACGTACTCGGGCGAGACGGCACTCGGGTCGCCGTTCGAGGAACCGTCCGAAACCCTGCTGGCGCCGCTCGCGCGCCGGCGGGCGTACTGAGCGCTTTCCGTCACACGGCGGCGTCTCCGGGGCCGGCGCCCGGAGTGCGGCCGGCGCAGGCCGGCGAAGACGCGCAGACCGCTTGGGTGGGCGGTATCGGCACCAATCACGCCAGCGGGCTGTTCGAGCATGCAAGAGACGAAATGGAGTCGGGCCAACCCATGCAGCGCGCGCTGATCACCGCCGGAACCACCCGTCCGCGGCCGGTCCCCTCGACCGTCGCCGCCTCGGTGAGCGCGGCCGGATGATGACCGACGAGGCGGTCTTCTACCGCCGCTTCGTGGCCGACGTGCGGCGCTGCGCGAGCGGGCAGTCACCGGCCTACGTGGCCGAGATCGAGCACCGGGTGCGGGTCGCGCTGATCGCGCCGCCCTCGCTGCGCGAGCGGCGCTGGGCGCGCGTGGTGGCGGCGGTCGACGAGCTGCTCTCCGGCCTGGGCGGCGAGAGCGCGCGGGCCGCGCACGCCGCCCGCCTGCGCGCCTTCGTGCGCGAGAACGCCGACCTCGGCCGCCCGCACGACCTCGCCATCACCGACTTCCGCTTCGTGCCGCAGGGCGAGAGCGTGCTGACCGCGCGCGACGGCCGGCGCTACCTGGTGTTCGCGCGGCTGGCGCGCGCCGCGGGCTCGCTGCCCCTCAACGCGCTCGACGAGGTGGTGCCCGGGCCGACCCGCCGCCTGGCCGAGTGGGCGGTCTACGCGCTGTGCGGCGGGGGCGC
>JASLGJ010000124.1 GCA_030150085.1 Candidatus Elarobacter sp.
TCATTGGAAATAAAGTCGTTCGACCTGTTGGAGCAGAAGGCGCCCGCCGCGCCGCGCGTGGTCCCCGCTCGCCAGCGCGCCGAGAGCGAGGAGCCGCAGCCGTTCCGCCCCACGGTCAGCCTGGAAGCGCTCGAGACGTTCATCGCCAACTTCAAGGCCCAGGTCGCCGAGCGCAGCGGGGACCGCGAGCGCGAGGTCGACGCCCAGATCGCCGCCGCCAAGCAGGCCGTCGTCTCGGCCAAGACGCCCGACGAGGACAACAACGCCCACGTCATGCTGGGCAACGCGTTGCGCGCCAAGCAGCAGCTCCAAAAGAGCGTGCGCCAGGAAGTGCTTCGCTCGCTCAAGTCCGCCGACCCCAGCTCGCACCTGCAGCCGATCTACGACCTGATGATCGAACCGGAGCGCTGAGCGGCTCCAGCCCACGGCCGCCGCGCCCGTTCCGAGGCCGCGCCGGTTAAAGAAGACAAGAGGACGTCGAAGCCGCGCGGACAAGGGTTCGACCCGCACGGAGAGATGGCGGAGCGGTTGAACGCAGCGGTCTTGAAAACCGCAGGCCCTTCGCGGGGCTCGTGGGTTCGAATCCCACTCTCTCCTCCACATCATCGCGCTCGCTCGCGGGGAAGAGACACCTTGACGGAAACGGCTCTCCCCCCGGCGCGAACGCTATGCCCGCTCTGCGATTCTTCGTCGGCGCAGACCGGCGGCAAGAACGGCGTGCCGCTGCGGCGCTGCTCGCGCTGCGGGCACCGCTTCGCGGGCATTCTGCCCGATGGCGGCGCGCTAGAGGCGATCTACGCGGACGACTACTTCACGCGCGAGTACGGCGATTACCACGCCGAGGCGAAGGCGCTGCGGGCGCGCGGGGCGGCGTACCGGCGGATCGTCGAGCGCTTCCGGCCCGGCGGGCGCGTTCTCGACGTCGGCGCGGCAGCCGGGTACGTGCTCGAAGGCTTCGCCGCGGGCGCGAACTGGAGCGGCGTCGGCATCGAGCTGAATCCCGCGATGGCGCGGGCCGCGCAGGCTCGCGGCGTCGACGTGCGGGCCGGCACGGTCGAGAGCGTGCCGCTCGAAGGCGCGTTCGATGCGGTGCTGCTGGTGCAGGTGATCGCGCACTTTCCGCATCCCGTTCAGACGCTGACGCGGCTGCGCGAGCGCACCGCGCCGGGCGGGGTGTGGGTGATCGAGACCTGGGACCGCGAGAGCGTGGTGGCGCGGCTGCTCGGGCGGCGCTGGCACGAGATCAACCCGCCCAGCGTGCTGCACTGGTTCTCGCGCCGCTCGCTCGACGCGCTGCTGGCCGGGCTCGGTTTCGAGCGCGTCGCGCGCGGCCGCCCGCGCAAGACGATCGGCGCCGACCACGTCCGCGCGCTGCTCGGCGCGCACCCGCTGCTCGGCCCGCTCGCGCGCGCCATCCCGCGCGGCGCGGAACTTCCGTACCCCGGCGACGACGTCTTCTGGTCGGCGTACCGGCTGCGTGACGATGCCGCCGACGCGTGAGACGCTGCTTGCCGAGCTGCGCGCGTACGAGCCCGCCGACGCGCGCGAGCGCGCCATGCGGGACCGGCTGAGCGCGTTCGTCGCCGCGCACGCCGACGCGTTCGAGCGCGCGCTGCGGGTCGGGCACGTCACGGCCTCGGCCTGGATCGTCGACCCGGCGCGCGAGCGCGCGCTGCTCACCCACCACCGCAAGCTGGGCAAGTGGCTGCAGCTCGGCGGCCACGCCGACGGCGACCCCGACGTGCGCGCCGCGGCGCTGCGCGAGGCGCGCGAGGAGTCCGGCTTGACCTAGCTGCGCTTCGCGCGCGAGGGGATCTACGATCTCGACGTGCATCCGATCCCGGCTCGGCCGGACGAACCGGCGCACGAGCACTTCGACGTCCGCTTCGCCTTCGAGGCCGATCCCGCCGAGCCGCTCGTGCTCAGCGCGGAATCCGAGCAGCTGGCCTGGGTCCCGCTGGCCGCGCTCGCCGATTACGGCGCCGACGAGTCGGTGCTGCGGCTGGCCCGTAAGACCGCGCTGTTGCGGGGGTAGGAGCGGCCCCATGAGGGGCCGCTTCGAGTTCGCCTTCCACACCATCCCCGAACCGGCGGCGGCCGGCGGCGACGTCGATCCGACGCTCGCCCTGATGGGCGCGCAAGGGTGGGAGATTCGCGGCGTGACCTGCCTGCGCGACGGGGTGCTGACCGTCGCCCTCCAGCGCCCGCTCGGCGAGGACCTGCCCTTGCCCGACGAGGGCACGCTCTCCGCCGCGCTGGCCGCGCCCATGACCGCGCCGAGCCTGGAAGAGCTCGAGCGCGAGCCGCGCCACGCCGAGGACGAAAGCGCCGCCTGAGGCGAGAGCGCGCCGTGGTGGGTACGAGACCGCCATGCCTGCAACGAAGCGGCGCTGGTCCAAGCACGTCACCGAAACCAGCGACGCGCTCGACATCGAGGGCGGCACGTTCGCCCAGGACGACCCCAAGGCGATCGCGCGCGAGCTCAAGCGCGACGCCGAGAAGTCGCACCGGCGCAAGTCCTCGCCCTACCGCTCGGCGATGTCGATGCTGACGTTCTTCATCAACCGCGCCGGCAAGAGGCTGCCGAAGAAGCGCAAGCAGACGCTCGAGGAGGCCAAGCACGAGCTGCGCAAGGCCTTCGGCGTCGAGGACGTCTAGCGCGCGGCGCGGGGCTCAGCGCGGCGCGGCGGCGCGGGTGAGTCGGTCGCGCACGGCCGCGTGCGCCTCGTCGTCGGGCGGCAGGGCCGCCACGATCGTGTCGTAGCCGTCGGCGTCGAGCGCGCGCAGCGTCGCGTATAGCGTCCGCGCCGCCGCCACGGGATCATCGGGCAGCGTCAACACGCCGACCCGTTCGCCGGCGTTCGCGCGGCGTGACGCCTCCGCGGTGC
>JASLGJ010000143.1 GCA_030150085.1 Candidatus Elarobacter sp.
GACAACGTGCTGGTCGAAGAGGTCGAGACCGACAAGGGCAAAGTCGTCGAGCTCGTCGTCGAGCACGAGGACCTCGGCAAGGTGATCGGCCGCAGCGGCCGCGTCGCGCAGGCCCTGCGGACCCTGGTGCGAGCGAGCGCCGAGGGCCGCATCAGCGTCGACATCGTCTCGTTCGAGGACGACCCCGTGGAAGCGGAGTCCGACGTCGAGCACGCCCCGCCGCTCGCCTCCGACGAGGCGGACGCCGACGAGTCCTGAGGCCAACGCCGGCCGGGTGGCCGGCGTCTTCGGCTTGCGCGGCGAGCTGAAGATCGACCCCAGCCGGATCGGCGCCGACGCGCTCGCGGCCGGGATGAACGTGCGCGCCACGCTGCCCGACGGCACGGCGCGGCCCTTGCGCATTCGCGCCCTGCGGCTGCACAAGGGCCGCCCGCTGGCGTCGTTCGACGGGATCGACGACGCGAACGCCGCGCAGGCCCTGGTCGGCGCGGCGCTGGCGATCGACCGAGCCGCGGTGGAACTGGGCCGCGACGAGTACTTCGACGAGGACCTGGTCGGCTGCGCGCTGGTCGACGAGCACGGCCGCGAGCTGGGCCCGGTGGTCGCGGTCGAGCACTACCCCGCGCAAGACATGCTGCGCGTCGGGCCGCGGCGGGCGATCGTCCCACTGGTGCGTGCCTTCGTGCGCCGCATCGACGTCGCCGCGCGCCGGATCGAGGTGACGCTGCCGCCCGGCCTGCTCGACGACGCCGAGGCCGAAGTCGACTCGGCTAGCTAGCGCCGCGCGAGCACGTCTGCCGATGCGACGTGCGCCCGTTCACCAGCGCAGCACCGCGCCCGCGTAGACCAGACCGCCGCCGAAGCCGATTGTCAGGATACGGTCGCCGCGGGCGATGCGGCCGGCGCGGGCGGCGTTCCAGAGCGCGATCGGGATCGAGGCGGCCGAGGTGTTGCCGCAGCTCTCGACGCTGGTCAGCGTCTTGCGCAGCGGGATGCCGCTCAGCTCGCACAGGCGCTCGATGATCCGCACGTTGGCGCTGTGCGGCACGAACCAGTCGATCTGGTCGGGGCGCAGGCCGGCCCGGGCCAGCAGCGCGTCGATCGCGGCGGGGACGTGCTCGAGCACCCACTTGTAGACGTGGCTGCCGTTCTGGCGCAGCAGGCGCGAGCCGTCGGAGACGCCGCCGATGTCGGGCCGCACCGCGGTGCGGTAGAGGTGGCGCGCGCTCGCGCCGTCGCTGCCCGCGACCGAGGCCACGATCCCCGAGAGGTCGTCGGCCGGCTCGAGCAGCGCCGCGCCCGCGCCGTCGCCGAACAGCACGCAGGTCGCGCGGTCCTCGTAGTCGAGGGCCTTGGTCATGGTCTCGCCGCCGACCAGCAGCACCTTGCGCGCCGTGCCCGAGGCCACCAGGGCGTTGGCGACGTTGAGCCCGTAGGCGAAGCCCGCGCAGGCCGCGCTCAGGTCGAATGCGCCCGCGGCGGGGATGTGGAAGGCCTCCTGGATCAGCGCCGCCACGCTGGGGAAGACGTAGTCCGCGGTCGAGGTGCAGACCACCACGTAGTCGACGTCGTGCAGCTCCACGCCGTGCTCGGCCACCAGGCGGCGCACCGCGGCGATGCAGACGTCGCTGGCGTACTCGTTCTCGGCCGCGACGTGGCGCGTGCGCACCCCCGTGCGCTGGCGAATCCAGCCGTCGTCGGTCGCGACCATGCGGCTGAGCTCGTCGTTGGTCATCACCCGCTCGGGCACGTAGGCCGAGAGCGCCGCGATCCGCGCGGCCCGGGCGAGGGGAAGGTCGTGCTGCGCCGAGATCCCGGCGCCGGGCGCGAGCACGGTCATTCGCGTGTGGCCAGCATGGCGGTGTCGAGGTCTCCTTCGAAGAGCAGGCGCCCCATCAGGGTGCGCTGGTACTTGCCGCTGGTGGTGCGGCGGATCGAGCCGCGCTTGAGCACGTACACCGCGACGGCGTCGATCTGCAGCGCGCGCTCGACCGTGACGCGCAGCGTCTCGGCCAGCGCGTCGGCGTCGGCGGGCGTGTGCGAGGCCGACTCGGCGAACAGCGCGATGTACTCGTGGCCGGGGAACGCCATCACCACCGCGTTGCAGCGCCCGCGGTTGACGCCCGGCACGTCGCGCACCAGCGCCTCGACGTCCTGCGGGTAGTAGTTCTGGCCGCGCACGACGATCATCTCTTTGGCGCGGCCGGTGACGAACAGCTCGCCGCCGTCGACGAAGCCCAGGTCGCCGGTCGCGAGCCAGCCGTCTTCGTCGACCGCCTCGCGGGGGTCGCGGTGCAGGTAGCCGCTCATGACCGACGGGCCGGCGATCTGGATCTCGCCCACCCGGCCTTCCGGCAGCGCGCTCCCGTCGCGCGCGACGATGCGCACCCGCGTGTCGAGCACCGGCTTGCCGACCGACACGATCGCCCGCGCGCGCGGGTCGAGGCGGTCGACCCGCGCGAAGGTCCGCTCGTTGGCCAGGATGCCGGCGTCCGCGTGCTCGACGCGCGGCGTCGAGCCCAGCTCGGGAAAGGTCACCGCGAGTGTCGCCTCGGCCAGCCCGTAGACCGGGAACATCGCCTCGGGCCGGAAGCCGGCCGCGCTGAAGTAGCCCGTGAAGCGCTGCAGGCAGCCCGGGTCGATGTGCTCGCCGCCGTTGAACGCGACCCGCCAGGCCGAGAGGTCGAGCGCGGCCAGCTCCTCCTCGGTCACGTTGGCCAGCAGGTACTCGTAGGAGAAGTTGGGCCCGAAGGAGATCGTCGTGCCGAAGCGCGCGAAGTCGGCCAGCCACTTGGCGGGCGCGCGCAGGAACACCGAGGGCGGCCAGAGGTGCATGGTCACGCCGTACGCGAGCCCGGTCAGCAGCCCGATCAGGCCCATGTCGTGGAAGAGCGGCAGCCACAGGCTGCACGTGTCGCGCTCGCTCAGCGCGATCCCGTCGGCGATCGCGCGGATGCCGGCCAGCACGTTGCGGTGGGTGAGCGCCACGCCCTTGGGCTCCGAGGTGCTGCCCGAGGTGTACTGCACGAAGGCCAGCGCGTTCTCGTCGAGCGCGAGCGGGGGCGCGGGCGCGTCCTGCGCGACCAGCGCGGGCACGGTGTGGACCGCGACCCCGGGCAGCGACTCGGCGACCAGCGGGGCGAACTTGGGGTGCGCGATCACCGTGCCGATGCGCCCGTCGGCCATGATGTGCGCCAGGCGGCGCGCGTAGGCCGGCATGTCGGAGACCGAGGGCGGGAGCGGCAGCGCGGTCGGCACCGCGCCCGCCGCGCCGGCCCCGAAGAACGCCGTCACGAAGTCGAGCGAGTTGGGCAGCAGCAGCCCCACCAGCGTGCCCGGCGCGACGCCGTGGCGGTGCAGCGCGCCGCCCACCCGGCGCGCGTCCGCCGCCAGCTCGGCGAACGACGCCGACGTGCCGTCGGGCACGAAGTGGCAGCGCTTGTCGGGATAGGTCCGGGCGACGAACGCGAGCAGGTCGGTCAGGGTCCGGCCGCGGTCGTGCGTGCGCAGCAGCGTGTCGGTCACGAGGCTCCTGAGGGCGCGCCGGCCCGGGCGAGGAAGGTCGCGAGCTCGCGGTCGTCGGTCCAAGCGGGACCGTCGGCGGCGCGCTTGACGACCTGCACCAGCGAGGCGAAGGCGTCGGTGTAGTCGTAGCCGCCCGCGGTGTCGGAGACGCGCAGCGACCAGCGCCAGTAGTTGGTCAGGGTGTCGGCCAGCGGCATGCGGAAGTTCGCCAGCACCTCGCGGATGCGCGGCAGCAGCGCCGGGCCGCCTTCGCGCACGTACGTCTCGACCAGGCGCGCGAAGAAGCCGTAGTGGCGCGACTCGTCGCGCGCCAGATCGGTCAGGATGGCGCGCAGCACGGGCTCGTCGACGGCCGCGGCGAGCTGCTGGTAGTAGAGCTGGGTCGCTTTCTCCTGGATCAGGGTGTAGGTGAAGACCTGCACCGGCTCGACGTAGCCGATGGAGAACGGCTTGACGCCCTCCTCGGCCAGGCGCAGGCGCAGCTCGTCGGCGCTCGCCAAGCCGGCCCGCATCTGGTAGGCCGCGAGCACCTGGGCGTGGCGGTCCTCCTCGAGCGCCCAGCGCACGACGAAGTGGTACAGCTCGCGGTTGTGCGCGAACTCGTCGAGCGGCACGCTCGCGTCGAGCGGGAAGATGCGCTGGTAGTCGGCCACGTAGCCCGGCAGATGGTCCTCGATGAAGGTCACGAAGGCGACGGCCGAGGCCTGGTCCGCGGTCAGCCGCTCGGGCCGCAAGCGGCTCCAGTCGGTCCCCTGGACGCTCGTCCACGGCTTGCGGTCGGCGACCGCGTCGTACTCCTCGAACAGGGCCGCCAGCTCGGCCGCGCCCAGCCGGTAGGGTGCGGCGATCACCGGCGCTTGGCCGCCGCGAGCGCGTAGTGCTTGGTGGTGTAGCCCCAGCCGGCGTTGGAGGCCTCGAAGTAGCGCACGAGGCGGTCGGTGAGCCCCGGCTCGAGGGCGTCGATCTGCGCGCGGTTGCGCAGCGCGTTCTCGCGCCAGTCCTCGATCGTGCGCGCGTAGTCGTCGCTCAGGTCGGTCAGGCCGGTCAGCGAGAAGCCGGCGTCCTCGAACCACGCCACGTAGCGCGAGAGCGGCAGCAGCTCGCCCCAGCCGAAGATCGTGTCGCGCACGAACAGCGTCCCGGGCCGCTCGGCGAACGCGCGCTCGCGGGCCGCGTTGCGGAAGCACGACTCGGAGAGATAGGCCCGCCCGCCCTTGCGCAGCACCCGGTAGGCCTCGCGCAGGGTCGCGGCCTTGTCGCGGAAGTGGACGATCGAGCCGACCATGGCCAGCGCGTCGAAGCCGCCCGCGGGCAGGCCCGCGGCGACCTCGTCGATCTGCGCGCAGACGACCTCGACCCGCTCCGCCAGGCCCAGCTCCGCGGCCCGCGCGCGGACGTAGTCGGCCTGGCGCGGGGCGGGCGTGATCCCGACGGCGCGCGCGCCGCGCTCGGCCGCCGCGTAGAGGACCAGGCTGCCCCAGCCGCAGCCGATGTCGAGCAGGCGCCCGTCGCCGCCGAGCTGCAGCCGGTCGCAGATGAAGGCGAGCTTGCGCTCCTGGGCTTGGTCCAGATCGCGCGCGCCGCCGGCGTACAGGCCCGCGCTGTACTTCATGCGGGCATCGAGGAAGTGCGCGAACACCTCGGGCGGCAGGTCGTAGTGCTGGTTGGTCTCCGCCGGAGCGGGCGACGGGCGGGCGGCGCTGACCATCGGGCTAGCCGGCGCGGGCCGCGACCGCGCTCTCGATCGCGGCGGCGATCTGCGCGATCGTCGAGGAGTCGAAGATCACGTCGTCGTCGAGCTCGACGCCGTAGCGCTTCTCGACCTTCGAGATGACGCGCAGCAGCTTGATCGACTCGACCCCCGGCAGCTCGCGCAAGTCGGACTCGGGCGTGATCTCGCGGTCGGGCAGATCGAGCACGTCGCGCACGGTCGCGATGACGAACGTCTCGACCTCGGTTTGGGTCACTTCCATCTGCGCGCTCACCCTTTCTCTGAACCGGTCTCGCCCGGTCTCGGTGCCGCCGCGGCGCGGGCTGTGACGGCGAATGCACTCTGTCCGAACGAGTCAAACCACATCGGCGAGCGAGAGCGACGCGCGTGCGCGGCGTCACAGTCGACAACGCGGCGCGCACGGGTTCGCGGTACACCACCGCCCGCCGAAGGAGCCTGATTGTACGGGCGCCACCGGCGAGGGTCAAGCCATTGACAGCATCCCGGAGTGGGCCGTATAGTCCACGGACGACTCAGCCGCAGCCGTCGATCGCACCATTCCGCCGCCGGCAGACCGAGATATCAATGGGTGTTGAACTGGATATCAGTTCGATTCATTTCGGCCCACCCGCAGCCGCCGCTCCGTCCGAGCCGGCCGGTTACCGCGGCGCCGCGCTGTCCGCGCGCGTCGCCGAGCTGGTCGCGGACGACGCCGAGCTGGCGGAGCGCTTTCGCGCGGTGTACCGCTGGGGCAGCCGGGTGCGCGTCTCGGAGTACCACCTGACCAACGCCTGCAACATCCGCTGCAAGGGCTGCTGGTTCTTCGAGTACGAGCACGACCAGGAGACGCACGAGGAGAAGAACCTCGCTCGGCTCGAGGAGTTCGTGCTGCGCGAGCGCTCCGAGCGCAAGGTCAACGGCGCGCTGATCATCGGCGGGGAGCCGGCCCTGTTCCCCGACCGGCTGCGCGTGTTTCTGCGCCACATGAAGTACTGCACGATCTCGTCCAACGGTTTGAAGAAGGTGCCGTACGAGGGGTTCGAGCGGCTGACGATCGGGCTGTCGCTGTTCGGGGGCGGCGCGCTCGACGACGAGCTGCGCGCGATCAAGCCCGGCGGAACGCCCTTCACCGGCCTGTTCGAGCGCGCGCTGGACAACTACCGCGACGACCCGCGCGCGGGCTTCGTCTACGCCCTGACCGAGGACGGGATCGGCTACATCGAGGAGACGGTGCGCCGGATCCGCCAGGCCGGCCTGATCGTCAACTTCAACTTCTACAGCAAGTACGGCACCGACGACCCGACCGCGCAGTCGCACCAGCGCGAGCTGCTGGCCGAGGCGCTGCGGGTGCAGGCGCTCTTCCCCGAGACCGTCGTCAGCCACCCGTACTTCATCCGGGCGATCGTCACCGGCGCGACCGAGTGGGGCCGCTTCGGCTACGACACCTGCCCCAGCATCAGCATCGACCACCCCGCGCACGCCGAGCGCCTGCGCAACGGCAACCCGTCGCTGCCGCTGTTCAACACCTACGCCGCCGACCTGAAGACGGTGAAGTTCTGCTGCACGTCGGGGCATTGCAACGGCTGCCGCGACAGCCAAGCGGTGCTGAGCTGGCTGCTGGTGAGCCTGCACCGCTTCCTCGACACGCCCGCGACCCTGCGAACCTGGGTCGAGGTGTCCGAGGCCTACTGGAGCCAGTTCGTGTGGTCGCCGTACAACCGGCGCAGCGCCGCCCCGCTCTCCACCGCCGCCGCCGCTTCGTGAAACGAGGGATTCGACAACCGCTATGATGGTAGACCGAGACACGATTCCGGTCGTGCGCACGCCCGACGAGTTCTTCCGGATGCCCGAGGAGTACCAGCAGCTCGTCATCCACCTGCTGCGCCAGCACACCGAGGGCGAGCTGATCGGGGCCGACGACTACCTCTACGTGTTCTACCCGCTCGCCCCCAACGCGTTCGAGCGCAAGGTCTGCTGCGAGCGCGCGGCCGAGGAGCTCGACCACTACCTGCGCGGGGCGGAGGTGCTCGAGGCGATCGGCTACGACACCAGCGACTTCCTCAGCCGTAGCATCGCGCAGCGCAAGTACTACAAGACCGAGGGCGTCGAGGTGGTCGACACCTGGCTCAAGCGCGGGCTGTTCTCGTTCCTGGGCGAGACCGGGGTGCTGATGATGATCGAGGAGATGGCCCACAGCAGCTACGTGCCGCTGGCCAAGATGACGCGCCAGGTCATCATCGACGAGCACGTCCACGTCGCCAACGGGCACCGCATCGTCAAGGGCATCGTCGAGGAGGAGGGGGCCGAAGCGGTCCAGCCCGAGTTCGAGAAGGCCTGGGCGATGGCGCTCGACCTGTTCGGCAAGTCCGACTCGGAGCGCTCGCGGGCCTACCTGCGCTGGGGCCTGCGCCAGTACTCCAACGAGGACGCGCGCCAGCGCTTCATCACCGTCATGACGCCGCGCTGCGAGGCGCTGGGTTTGCGCATCCCGGCCGCCGACGCCATCACGCGCAAGTTCACGTAAGGCGATGCAAGCCAGACCCTTCGAGGTGACGGAACGGATGCTGGCCGAGGCCCACAACCCCGACGCCGAGCACAGCGCGTTCATCGCTGAGCCGTTCAACCCGCGCGTGCGCGGGGTCGCCATCGTCCTGTCCGACCCCGAGCGCGAGCGGTGGGCCGCGTACTTCAACCGCCTGCCGGTGATGCAGCACCTGGGGGCCTACATCGACCTGGCCGATGCGAGCATGGTGCGCACCGTCGTGCCCAAGTTCGAGCCCTACCACCTGGGCGGGATGGGCGGCGCGTCGATGAACGGCGGCATGATCGCGGCCATGTTCGACTGCGCGCTGGGCGTGGCCGGCGCGCTCCAGTTCCCCGAGCAGCCGGCCGGGACGATCGACCTCTCGATCGAGATCGTGCGCCCGATCTGCTCGCCGCGCGTCGTCGTCTACTCCCGCACCACCAAGAAGACCCGCCACGTCGCCTTCGTCGAAGCGATCGCCTTCGACGGCGACGACCGTTACTGTGCGAGCGCGAATGGCATCGTTGCCACGGCCTGAGGCCCGCGCGGGACTGCGCCTGACCGGCGTGGTGCAGCACCTGCGCTTCCTGCTCTCCCTGGCCCTGATCTGGGGCACCCTGCTGCTCGACCTGCGCGGCGGCTGGTGGCTGGTCTCGGGCCTGGTGCTGACCTACGCCGTGATGCTGGTCGGCGACGCCGCGTTCGGCGACGAGAGCTACGACTCGTACGAGTACCGCGCGCAGACCGCGTTCGACCTCGTGCTGTACCTCGCCGCGCCCTCGCTGCTGTGCCTGATCGTGGTGTACGCCGCGCTGTTGGCGCCGGGCGATCTGCTGCTGCCGGTCAAGCACTGGCTGGCCGCGGGCGGAATCGACCTCTACGGCGCGGCGGCCCGCACGACGCCGCTGCAGGCCGTGCTGGGGGCGCTCGCGACGGGCCTCGTGATCTCGGTCTGCGGCTCGGCGGTCGGGCACGAGCTGGTGCACCGCACCACCAACCCGCTCGCGGTGCGGCTGGGGCGATTGCTGTTCGCCTACAGCCTCGACCCGGCGTTCTCGACCGACCACGTCCACGGCCACCACCTCAACGTCGCGACCTACGAGGACGCCACCTCGGGCCGGCGCGGCGAGCCGAGCTTCGCCTTCGTGCCGCGCGCGATCGGGCAGAGCCACGTCACGGCCTGGCGGCTCGAGGCGCGCCGGGCGCGCAACAACGGCCGCGCGCCGTTCCACCTCGGCAACCCCTACCTGCAGAACGTGGCGCTGTGCCTGGCGCTGCTGGTGCTGGTCTGGGCCATCGGGGGCTGGTTCGCGGTCGCGATGCTCGTGCTGGCCGGGGTGTGGGCGCAGAGCAAGGTCGCGCTGCTGAACTACGTGCAGCACTACGGCCTGGTGCGGGTGCCGGGGACGCGCATCGAGGCCCGCCACTCCTGGAACAGCAACCGCTGGATCAGCACCTCGATCCTGTTCAACCTCTACCTGCACTCCTCGCACCACGGCCGCCCCGACAAGAAGTTCCACGAGCTGCGGCCGAACCAAGCGGTGCCGCTGCTGCCGTACGGCACGCTGGTGATGGTCTTTCTGGCGATGACGCCGCACCTCTGGCAGCGCGTCATGGCCAAGCCGCTGGCCGACTGGGACGAGCGCTTCGCGACCCCGGCGGAGCGGGCGCTGCTCGCCGAGCGCTGATGGCACGCTCGTTCACGGTCACCGTTCGCGGGCTGGACGAGGTCGAGGAGCTGGCGGTCGCGGAGGGCGACACGATCCTGCAGGCCGGGTTCGACGCCGGCCTGCCGCTGCCGTTCGGCTGCGCGGCGGGAAGCTGCGGCTCGTGCCGCTGCGTGCTGGTCAGCGGGCGCATCCGGCCCCTGATCGACTTCGCCTACGTGCTGGAGCGGGCGGAGATCGACGCGGGCGCGATCCTGGCTTGCCAGAGCGTGCCGTGCAGCGACCTCGAGATCCGCTACGCATGACGCCCTTCGACCCCGAAGCCGCGGCGCTGCGCGACGATCCCTACCCGGTGCTGGCGGAGTACCGCCGCGCCGAGCCGGTCCACTGGGGCCGGCCCAGCGTGCCGGGCGCGCCGGGCGCGTGGTACGTGTTCGGCTACCGCGACTGCGAGGCGCTGCTGGCCGACGCGCGCCTGGGCAAGGAAGTGTACCACCGCATCCCGCCCGAGCGCATGGCGCAGCTCCCGCCGGTGTACCGCGCGTACATCGAGCAGATCAAGAACGGGATCGTGGTGCGCGACCCGCCCGAGCACACCCGCCTGCGCGGGCTGCTGCAGGGCGCGTTCACGCGCGCCCGCGTGCTCGGCCTGCGCTCGGCGATCGAGACCATCGCCGAGGGGCTGCTCGACGACATGGAGCGCAAGGGCGGCGAGGCCGACGTGATGGAGGACTACGCCGAGGCGCTGCCGGTGTACGTGATCGCCGACCTGATCGGCGTGCCGCGCGCCGACCGCCGCCAGGTCAAGCAGTGGTCGGCCACGATCACCCGCTCGGTCTCGGGCAGCGGCACCAACCTCCAGGTCTACGCCGACTCCACCGCGGCCTCGCTGGCCTTCGGCGAGTACATCGGGGCGCTGGCCGAGCAGCGCCGCTCCGCGCCGCGCGACGACCTGCTCTCCGCGCTGCTGGCGGCGGAGTCCGGCGGCGACCGGCTGACCATGCCCGAGCTGATCAGCCAGTGCCGCACGCTGCTGATCGGCGGCCACGAGACCACGACCAACCTGATCGGGAGCGGCTTCGACCTGCTGCAGCGCCACCGCGACGCGCTCGAGGAGCTGGGCGACGACGAGACGGCCTGGAACGCGGCCACGACCGAGATCCTGCGCTACGAGAGCCCGGTGCAGTTCACGTTCCGGCTGGCCTACGAGCCGCTCGAGGTCGGCGGGCGGGCGATCGCGCCGGGCGAGCGGCTGATGCTGATGCTCGGCTCGGCCAACCGCGACGAGACGGTGTTCGCCGAGCCCGAGCGCTTCAAGGTGCGCGGCTCGGGCGGCAAGCCGCTCCACTTCGGGCGCGGCCCGCACTACTGCATCGGGGCGAACCTGGCCCAGCTCGAAGCGTACCTCGCGCTCTCCAAGCTGTTCCGCCGCTTTCCGCGCATCGCGCCCCGCGTGCCGCGCTTCGCCTGGCGCGACAACCCGCAGTTCCGCGGGTTCGCCAGCGCCCCGGTCTCGCTGGCGGCCTGACGTGGCGGCGCGCAGCGAGCGCATCCGGCGCATCCTCGCCGATCCGGTCTGGCTCGCGCTCGCCACGCTCGCCCTGCCGGCGCTGCTGGTCACCTCGGCGCAGACGTCGACCCAGTTCACCGACACCTGGCTCGCGGCGCGCTTCGGCACGCCCGCGCTGGCCGCGGTCGCGCTGGTCGTGCCGCTGCTCTCGCTGATGCAGCTGGTCTCGGCGGGCGGGATGGGCGGCGCGATCGCGCAGGCGGTCGGGCGCGCGCTGGGCGCGGGCGACACGGCGCGCGCGACCGCGCTGGTGCACCACGCGCTGGCGATCGCGCTGGGCTGCGGGCTGCTCTCCTGCGCGCTGGCGATCGGCTTGGGACCGCAGCTGCTGGCCCTGCTCGGCGCGCGCCCCGAGACGGTCGGCCTGGCGATGCCCTACCTGACCGTGCTGTTCGCGGTCGCGCCGCTGATCTGGCTGCTCAACGGCCTGTCGAGCGTGCTGCGCGGGGCGGGCAACGTGGTCGTCACGACCGGCGTGCTGGTCCCGGTCTACGCGCTGCAAGCGGGCCTGGCGCTGCTGCTGACGCGCGGCGTGCCGAGCCTGGGCGTGCTCTCGCTGGCGCTCGCGCAGGGCGCGAGCGCGCTGTTCGGGATCGTCTGCTACGCCGCGTACCTGTGGTCGGCGCGCAGCCCGTTCGCGCTCCGCGCGACGCCCTGGAAGCTGGAGCGCGGCGGCTTCGCCGAGATCCTGTCGGTCGGCATCCTGTCGTCGGCGGCCTCGTTCCAGACCGGGCTGACCCTGATCGTCGTCGCGGTCTGGGTGGGGCGCTACGGCACCGTCGCGATCGCCGGCTACGGGGTCGCGTTCCGGCTGGAGTTCTTCCTGCTGGTCGGGCTGTCGAGCCTGGGCTCGGCCTTGGTGACCGTGCTCTCGGTCAACCTGGGCGCGCGCAAGTACGAGCGGGCGGAGCGCGCGGCGGGCTACGGGCTGCTCGCCGGCGGGCTGGTCTTCGCGCTGGCCGGCACGCTCGCGATGCTCCGCCCCGACTGGTGGACGAGCCTGTTCGGGGTGAGCGGGCCGGTCGCCGAGCAGGCCGCGCTCTACCTCACCACGGTGACGAAGGCCTACCCGATCCTCGGGCTGGGACTGGTCTGCTACTTCATCGGCCAGGGCGTCGGCAAGCCGCTGTGGTTCATGCTCGCGGGCAGCGTGCGGGTGGCGATCCTGCTCGTCGCGGGCGCGCAGCTCACGTCCGAGGTCGAGGACCTCTACACGGTGGTGACCTACGCGGCGCTGGCGTTCGGGGCCAGCGCGCTGCTCGCGCTGGCCGTCACCCGGCGCCGGCTGGTCGCGGTGCGCGCGGCCGCGGCGGCGCGCACGTGAGGCCGGCGTGACCGCGAACGACGTCCTCCCCGCGGCCGATCCGGCGTTTCGCGCGCTGGTGCGGGCGTTCGTCGACGAGCACCTGCCGGCCGACCTGCGCGACCGCGAGATCCGCGGCGAGGCGCTGAGCGCGGACGACTACCGGCGCTGGCACCGCATCGTCGCGCGGCGCGGCTGGGCCGCGGCGTCGTGGCCGGTCGAGCACGGCGGGCCGGGCTGGACGCCGCTGCAGCAGCACGTCTTCGACGAGGAGTGCTGGGACGCCGGCGCGCCGACGCTGCTCCCCTTCGGCCTGCGCATGATCGGCCCGGTCCTGATCGCGCACGGCACGCCCGCGCAGCAGGCCCGCTTCCTGCCGCGCATCCGGGCGGGCGACGACTTCTGGTGCCAGGGCTACTCCGAGCCCGATGCGGGCTCGGATCTCGCTTCGCTGCGCACCCGCGCCCGGCGCGCGCCGGGCGGCTTCGTGCTGGACGGGCAGAAGACGTGGACCACGCTGGGCGGCTACGCCGACTGGATGTTCTGCCTGGCGCGCGTGGCCGAGAGCGCGGACGACGCGGGACGCGTGTCGCTGCTGCTCGTCGACCTGCGCGCGCCGGGCGTGACGGTGCGCCCGATCGCGATGATCGACGGCAGCACGCACGAGATCGCCGAGGTGTTCTTCGCGGGCGTGTTCGTGCCCGACGGCAACCTCGTCGGCAGGGTCGGCAAGGGGCTGTCGTACGCGCGCGAGATCCTGGCCCGCGAGCGGACCGAGATGGCGATGGTCGGGCGCTCGAAGCGCTTGTTCAAGCTGCTCGTCGCGGCGTGCGCGCGGCCCGGCGCCGACGGCCGCGTGCCGCTGGCGGACGCGCGCTTCCGGGGGCGGGTCGCGGAAGCCGAGATCGAGCTGCGCGCGCTCGACGCGCTGCTGCTGCGCACGCTGGCCGACGGCGCGCCCCAGCGCGGCCCGCTGGTCTCGCTGCTCAAGCTCAAGGGGGCCGAGGTGCAGCAGCAGCTCGCCGAGCTCGCGCTCGACGGCGCGGGCGCGGACCTGCTCGGGCGCGGCGGCGCGGAGCGCGCGCTGGAGCGCTACCTCAACCTGCGCAAGACGACCATCTACGGCGGGGCGACGGAGATCCACAAGAACCTCGTCGCCCAGCTCCACCTGGAGCTCTAGCGGTGGGCTTCGCCGTCGCGACCGACCGCGCGCTGCTGCGCGAGCTGTGCGCGGACGCGCTCGACCCGGCGCGCGGCGGCGACCCCTGGCAGCGCCTGTGCGCGGCGGACCTGCCGGGCCTGCTGTTCGCCGAGGAGCGCGGCGGCGCGGGCGGCGGCGCGCTCGAAGCGGCGGTCGTGATGGAGGCGCTGGGCCGGCACCTGGTGCGCGCGCCGTACCACACCAGCGCGGTGCTCTGCGCCACGCTGCTGCAGGCGGCGGCGAGCGAGGCGCAGCTGCGGGCCTGGGCGCCGGCCGCGCTGGCCGGCACGGAGCGCTACGCGCTGGCCTGCGACGAACCGGGGTGCGTGGGCGAACCGGACCGGATCGCGCTGCGCGCGC
>JASLGJ010000146.1 GCA_030150085.1 Candidatus Elarobacter sp.
GTCGACGCGGCGGGCCTGTTCGAGGCGCTGCTGGTCGGCGATGCGCCGCCGCGCTACCGGCTGCGCGTCGAAGGCCCGGCCGGAACGCGCACGCTCGAGGATCCCTACCGTTTCGGCCCGCTGCTGGGCGAGCTGGACGCCTGGCTGTTCGCCAAGGGCGACCACCGCGAGCTGTACCGCGTGCTGGGCGCGCACTTGGCCGAGATCGACGGCGTGGCGGGCACGCGCTTCGCGGTCTGGGCTCCCAACGCGGCGCGCGCCAGCGTCGTCGGCGACTGGAACGGCTGGGACGGGCGGGTGCACCCCATGCGGCTGCGGCGCGAGGCCGGGGTGTGGGAGCTGTTCGTGCCCGGGGTCGGCGACGGCGCGGCCTACAAGTACGAGCTGCTCGGCCCCGACGGCAGCCTGCTGCCGCTGCGCGCCGACCCCTTCGCGGCGCGCAGCGAGCTGCGCCCGGCCAACGCCTCGGTCGTCACCGCGCCGTCCGCGTACGCGTGGCACGACGAGACCTGGCTGGCCGAGCGCGCCGCCAAGCAGCGCCGCGACGCGCCGCTCTCGATCTACGAGGTGCACCTGGGCTCGTGGCAGCGCGTGCCCGAGCAGGGCGACCGCTTCATGACCTACCGCGAGCTGGCGGAACGGCTGATCCCCTACGCCGCCGAGCTGGGCTTCACGCACGTCGAGCTGCTGCCGGTCACCGAGCACCCCTTCGACCTGAGCTGGGGCTACCAGACCACGGGCTGGTTCGCGCCGACCCGCCGCTTCGGCGAGCCCGACGACTTCCGGGCCTTCGTCGACGCCGCGCACGCGGCGGGCATCGGGGTGATCCTGGACTGGGTGCCGGGCCACTTCCCGACCGACGCGCACGCGCTCGGGCGCTTCGACGGCACGGCGCTCTACGAGCACGCCGACCCGCGCGAAGGCTTCCACCGCGAGTGGGGCACCTACGTCTTCAACCTGGGCCGCAACGAGGTGGCGAACGTCCTGCTCGCCTCGGCGCTGTACTGGCTGCGCGAGTTCCACCTCGACGGCCTGCGCGTCGACGCCGTGGCCTCGCTGCTCTACCGCGACTACTCGCGCAAGGACGGCGAGTGGGTGCCCAACCGCGAGGGCGGGCGCGAGAACTGGGAGGCGGTGCGCTTCCTGCAGCGCCTCAACACGGTGCTCTACGGCGAAGTGCCGGGGATCGCGACCTTCGCCGAGGAGTCGACCGCCTGGCCCGGCGTGACCGCGCCCGCCGACGCGGGCGGGCTGGGCTTCGGCTACAAGTGGAACATGGGCTGGATGCACGACACGCTGCGCTTCTTCGAGCGCGACCCGCTCTGGCGCGGGCACCACCTGGGCGAGATCTCGTTCGGCCTGGTGTACGCCTTCAGCGAGAACTTCGTGCTCCCGCTCTCGCACGACGAGGTCGTGCACGGAAAGCGCTCGCTGCTCAACCGCATGCCGGGCGGCGAGCGCGAGCAGTTCGCCGGCCTGCGCCTGCTCTACGCCCTGATGTGGGCCCACCCCGGCAAGAAGCTGCTCTTCGCCGGGGGCGAGTTCGCGCAGCGCGCGGAGTGGCGCGCCCAGGCCTCGCTGGACTGGCACCTGATGAACTACGGCCCGCACGCCGGCGTGCGCGCGCTGGTGCGCGACCTCAACCACACCGCGCGCGCGCTGCCCGCGCTGCACGAGCGCGACTGCGAGCCCGACGGCTTCGAGTGGATCGCCCACGACGACGCGCGCAACGGCGTGATCGCCTTCGTGCGCTGGGACGCCGCCCGCGCCGGCCACGTGGTGTGCGTCTTCAACTTCAGCGGCGCGCGCCACGACGAGTACACCGTCGGCGTCCCGCGCCGCACGCGCTACCGCGAGGTGCTCAACACCGACGCGGCCGCATACGTCGGCACGAACCTCGGCAACGGCGGCTTCGTCGAAGCGACCGCTCGCGCCGCCCACGGCCGCCCGGCCAGCGTCACCCTCACCCTGCCGCCGCTCTCGGCGCTCTGGCTGGCGCCGTGAGTGACGCGGCTCCATCTCGAGCAGCGTGCGAGCACATCAACCTGGGTAAACGGGGTGGCGTGAAAGCGACCCAGCGGGCGGCTTTGGTTTTGGCGTGGTGATCGCGGGCAAGCCGCGGGTCGAGCCGGGCGTCCCCTACCCGCTCGGGGCGACCTGGGACGGCGCGGGGGTGAACTTCGCGCTCTTCTCGGCCAACGCCGAGAAGGTCGAGCTGTGCGTGTTCGACCAGCGCGGGCGGCGCGAGCTGGCCCGCATCCCGCTACCGGAGTACACGGACGAGGTCTGGCACGGCTACCTGCCCGACGCGCGCCCCGGCATGCTCTACGGCTACCGCGTCTACGGCCCGTACGACCCCGCCCGCGGGCACCGCTTCAACCACCACAAGCTGCTCCTCGACCCGTACGCCAAGGCGCTCACCGGGCGCGTCACCTGGAGCGACGCCAACTACGGCTACCGCATCCGCTCGCCCCAGGCCGACCTCTCGTTCGACCGGCGCGACAACGCCTCGGGCATGCCCAAGTGCGTGGTGGTCGAGAGCGCGTTCACCTGGGGCGACGACAAGCGGCCCAACGTGCCCTGGACCGACACGATCTTCTACGAGCTGCACGTCAAGGGGTTCACCGCCCAGCACCCCGGCGTGCAGCCCGCGCTGCGCGGCACGTTCGGGGCGCTCTCGACGCCGGCGGTGATCTCCTACCTCAACGACCTGGGCGTGACGACGCTCGAGCTCCTGCCCGTGCACGCCTTCGTGGACGACCGCTACCTGGTCGAGAAGCGGCTGCGCAACTACTGGGGCTACAACTCGATCGGCTTCTTCGCCCCCGACCCGCGCTACCTGGGCGGCGACCCCAGCGAGTTCAAGACCATGGTCAAGCACCTGCACGAAGCGGGGATCGAGGTCGTGCTCGACGTCGTCTACAACCACACCGCCGAGGGCAACCAGCTCGGCCCGACCTTCTCGTTCCGCGGGATCGACAACGTCTCGTACTATCGCCTCGCGCAGGACCCGCGCTACTACGAGGACGTCACCGGCACCGGCAACACGCTCGACCTGCGCCACCCGCGCGTGCTGCAGCTCGTCACCGACTCGCTGCGCTACTGGGTCGAGGAGATGCACGTCGACGGCTTCCGCTTCGACCTCGCCCCGGCGCTGGCGCGCGAGGACCACGGCTTCGCCCGCAACGCCGCCTTCTTCAAGGCGCTCGCGCAAGACCCGGTGCTCTCGCGGGTCAAGATGATCGCCGAGCCGTGGGACGTCGGCCTGGGCGGCTACCAGCTGGGCAGCTTCCCGCCCGGGTGGTCGGAGTGGAACGGCAAGTACCGCGACGTGGTGCGCAAGTACTGGCGCGGCGACATGGGCATGCTGCCCGAGCTGGCCTCGCGCCTGGCCGGCTCGTCGGACCTGTTCGAGCACCAGGGCCGCCGCCCGCGCGCGAGCGTCAACTTCGTCACCGTCCACGACGGCTTCACCTTGACCGACCTGGTCTCGTACAACCAGAAGCACAACGAGGCCAACGGCGAGGACAACCGCGACGGCGCCGACGACAACGCGAGCTGGAACTCCGGCGCGGAAGGGCCGACCGACGACCCCGACATCCTCAACCTGCGCGAGCGCCAGAAGCGCAACCTGCTCGCCACGCTGCTGCTCTCGCTGGGCGTGCCGCTGGTCCTGGCCGGCGACGAGCACGGGCGCACCCAGGGCGGCAACAACAACGCCTACTGCCAGGACAACGAGGTGAGCTGGCTGGACTGGAACGGGCGCGGCCCGCGCGACCTCGCGCTCGAGGAGTTCGTCAAGACCGTGCTGCGCCTGCGCCGCCGCCACCCGGCCTTCCGGCGCGACGCCTTCTACCGCGGCCAGCCGGTCGATTCGAGCGGGCGCAAGGACATCGCCTGGATCAAGCCCGACGGGCACGAGATGCGGCCCGAGGACTGGTCGCCGGAGCGGCGCACGATCGGCTTCTTCCTGGGCGCCCACCCGATGCTGTTCGTGGCCATGAACGCCGCGCCCGACGACGCGCTGTTCGCGCTGCCCGACGTCGAGCGGGTGACCTGGTCGCTGGTGCTCGACACCGCGATCGAGGGCGGCGAGCGGCGCGACGTTCCCGGCGACGAGATCGTGAACTACCCGATGGTGTCGCGCTCGCTGGCGGTGTTCGCGGGCAGCGTGCGGTGAGCGACGCCGGCCGGGTCGCGCGCTCGTACGTCGACGCGCTCGGCACGCCGCGCGCGGCAGCCCCGGAAACCGTGGCCCAGCTCGAGGCGCTGCTGGACACCGGCCCGCGCCCCTTCGCGCCGGCCGCGCTGGTGCTGCGCGAGGGCGCGCCGCTCGCGCTCGAGGTGACGTTGCCGGCGATGAGCTGGCCCGAGCCGCTGCGCTGGGCGCTCGCGGACGAGGGCGGCGGCGAGCAGGGCGGCGAGATCGCGCTGCGCGACGCCGAAGTGGTCGCGGTCGAGCACCGCGCGCAGGCCACCTACGACACGCGCCGGATCGAGCTGGGCCTGGTGCTGCCGCTGGGCGTGCACCGCCTGCGCTTGAGCGTGGGCGGCTACGCCCGCGCCGCGGTGGCGCTGGTGGTCGTGCCCGAGCGCGCCGAGCCGCCGCGGGGGCGCACCTGGGGCATCGCCGTGCAGCTCTACGCGCTACGCTCGGCGCGCAACCACGGCATCGGCGACTTCGCCGACCTGCGCGCGCTGTGCGCGCTGGCCGGCGACGGCGGCGCGTCGTACGTCGGGCTCAACCCGCTGCACGCCTCGTTCCGCAGCGATCCCGAAGCGGCCAGCCCGTACGCCGCGGCTTCGCGGCGCTGGCTCAACTGGCTCTACATCGCGCTGGACGAGGTGCCCGAGGCGGGCTACGGCGCGGTCCGCGCCCTGCTCGCCGATCCCGCGGCGCAGGCCGCCGCCGAGGCGGCGCGGGCGAGCGCCAACGTGGACTACACGGCGGTCGCCGCGCTCAAGGAGCGCGCGCTGCGGGCCTGCTACGCCGCGCTGCCCGAGGACGCGGTGCGCCGGGCGGCGTTCGAGGCGTGGTGCGCCGAGCAGGGCGAGCCGCTGACCCGCTTCGCGGTCTGGGAGACGCTGGTCGCGCGCCACGGCCGCGACCGCGCGGCCTGGCCCGAGACGCTGCGCACGCCCACCTCCCCCGACATCGCGCTCTTCGCCGCCGCGGAGTCCGACGAGATCGGCTACGCCATGTACCTGCAGTGGCTGGCCGCGGCGCAGCTCCACGCGGTCGCGCGGGACGCCGCCGCGCACGGGGTGCGGCTGTACCGCGACCTCGCGGTCGGGGTCGACGAGAGCGCGGCCGACGTCTGGGCCGACGCGCAGGCGTACGTGACGGGCGTCTCCGTGGGCGCGCCGCCCGACCCGCTCAACGTGCTGGGCCAGGACTGGGGCCTGCCGCCGCTCGACCCGCGCGGCCTGCCGCGCGAGGGCTACGCCGAGCTGCTGCAGCTGCTCGACGCCAACTGCCGCGACGCGGGGGCGCTGCGCATCGACCACGCCATGTCGCTGGCGCGGCTGTACTGGATCCCGCACGGCCACGACGCGCGCAGCGGCACCTACGTCGCCTACGACCTGGACGACATGCGCGGCATCGTCGCGCTGGCCAGCCGCCACGCCCGCTGCGTGGTGATCGGCGAGGACCTGGGCACCGTGCCGGACGGCTTCCGCGAGGCGATGGCGGCGACGGGCATCCTGTCGTACCGCATCCTGTCGTTCGAGCGCACCGCCGACGGCGGGTTCGTGCCGCCCGAGCAGTACCCGGCGCTCGCGCTGGCCGCGTCGGGCACCCACGACCTGCCGACGATCCCGGCCTGGCTGCACGCCGAGGACGTGGAGCTGCGCGCCTCGCTGGGCCTGCTCGAGACCCCGCTCGAAGCCGAGCGCGCGGCGCGCGAGCGCGAGCGCGAACGGCTGCTCGACGCGCTCGTCGCCCACGGCGACCTCGACCCCGCCGCGCGCGGCGACGAGACCGCGGTGGTGATAGCGGCCAACCGCTATCTCGCCGCCGCGCCGTCGGCGATCGTGATGGCCCAGCTCGACGACGTGCTCGGCGAGCGAGCGCCGGCGAACGTCCCGGGAACCTCCACGCAATACCCGAACTGGCGACGCAAGCTCGCCACGCCCCTGGAAGCGCTGCGCACCGACGAGCGCCTGACCCGACTCTTTACCGCACTGCGCGACATCCGCCCGAGAGCTACGACGTGAAAGCTGTACTGATGGCCGGAGGCGAGGGCTCCCGGCTTCGCCCCCTCACCTCCCGCCGCCCCAAGCCCCTGGCGCCGGTGGCCGGCAAACCCGTCTCCGAGCACATCATCGACCTGCTGCGCCGGCACGGGTTCACCGAGATCGTCGCGACGCTGCACTACCTGGCCGACGAGATCGAAGCGTACTTCGGCGACGGCAGCGCGCTGGGCGTGAAGATGCACTACGTCGTCGAGGACACGCCGCTGGGCACCGCGGGCGCGGTCAAGCTCGCGCACGAGCACCTCGCCGGCGAGCCGTTCCTGATCATCAGCGGCGACGCGCTGACCGACGTCGATCTCACCGCGCTGGTGCGCCACCACCAGGAGCGCGGCAACGACGTGACGATCGCATTGCAGCGCGTCACCAACCCGCTGGAGTTCGGCGTCGTCGTGACCGACGAGAACGAGCGCATCGTGCGCTTTCTGGAGAAGCCGTCGTGGGGCGAGGTCTTCTCCGACACGATCAACACCGGCATCTACGTGCTGCAGCCCGAGATCCTCGACCGCATGACGCGCGGGCGCGTGTACGACTGGTCGAAGGACCTGTTCCCCGCGATGCTGCGCGACGGCGCGAAGCTCGGCGGCTACGTGATCGACGC
>JASLGJ010000149.1 GCA_030150085.1 Candidatus Elarobacter sp.
GGCTAGTTATCCCCCACTCAACGGTCGGTTGACCACGCGTTACTCACCCGTCTGCCACTAGGTATTGCTACCTCGTTCGACTTGCATGTGTTAGGCACGCCGCCAGCGTTAATCCTGAGCCAGGATCAAACTCTCCATAAAAATCATGGAGCTTTTGACAGCTCTATCTTCGCTGACTGTTCGGCTCGCCGATCGCTCGGACGCGCCGAATCGACCCGGATTGCGAGTCCGGATCTCGCCGTACGCCTCGCGGCGCCGGCTTCGTCATAAATTGTACGGGACTCGTGCTTGGTGCGGACACCCGGTGGAGCCGGGAGAGCCGCAGCACGAATCCAACTCATCTCAAACCCTGGACAAACAAAAACGCGGCCATTTCGGACCGCGCACCTGTCTGACCGGGCCGGAGACCCACAGACTTATGCGCTACTGCACTGTTCAGTTTTCAAGGAGCAGACGCTTCCGCCCAGCCCTTCTCGGACCGGATCACTGACCGGACCGGAGTGGCGCGGCGTCAGAGTCAACGAAAGATAGATTACCACCGGGTCACTAACATGTCAACAGCCCGGGCACGCCTTTTTTCCACAAGTCTCTCCCCAGCCCGAGAGTAAGCAACTAGGCCGCGCCGCTCTTCCTCTAGTAGCCCGCAAATGAGGGGCTGGGCGCGAGAGCGGCGCGGCCGGTTGCTTCCCTATTAGTCCATGCCGGCGGCGAGGTCGCTGGCGGCCTGGGCGCCCAGCTTGCGCGAGATCGACTTGGCCTGGACGAACAGCAGCAGGTAGTCGTACCCGCCGGCCTTGGAGTCGGTCCCGCTCATGTTGAAGCCGCCGAAGGGGTTGCCGCCCACCAGCGCCCCGGTGGACTTGCGATTGAGGTAGAGGTTCCCGACGAAGAACTCGTCGGCCGCCCGGGCCAGGCGCTCCTCGCTTGCCGAGTAGAGCGAGCCGGTCAGCCCGAACTCGGTGTCGTTGGCCAGCTCCAGGGCGTGGTCGAAGTCGCGCGCCTTGATCACGGCCAGGAAAGGCCCGAAGATCTCCTCCTGGGCGATCCTGGCCTTGGAGTCGACGTCGGCGAAGACGGTCGGCTCGAAGAAGTAGCCCTGCTCGCCGGCCAGGCGCTTGCCCCCGGTCAGCAGCCGGCCTTCGCTCTTGCCCAGCTCGATGTAGCGCTCGATCCGGTCGACCGCCTTCTGGTTGATCACCGGGCCCATGAACGTCCCGTAGACGGAGGGATCGCCCACGCTCACGGCCCGCACCGCGGGCACGAGCTTCTCCAGGAAGCGGTCGTAGACGCGCTGGTCGACGATGGCGCGCGAGCACGCCGAGCACTTCTGGCCGGTGAAGCCGTAGGCGGAGGCGACGACGCCCGCCACCGCGGCGTCCAGGTCGGCGTCGTCGGCCACGACGATCGCGTCCTTGCCGCCCATCTCGGCCACCACGCGCTTGATCCAGCGCTGGCCGGGCGGGGTCTTGGCGGCCAGCTCGTTGATCCGCAAGCCCACGTTCTTGGACCCGGTGAACGACACGAAGCGCGTGCGGGGATCGACCACCAGCGCCTCGCCGACCGTCAGCGGGTCGCCCGGAACGTAGTTGAGCACGCCCGGCGGCAGGCCCAGCTCGTGCATCAGGTCGACGAACTTGGCCGCGATCACCGCCGCGTCGGGCGAGGGCTTGAGCACGACCGTGTTGCCGGTGACGAAGGCCGCGGCCGACATCCCGGCCATGATCGCGAAGGCGAAGTTCCAGGGCGGGATCACCGCGCCCACGCCCAGCGGCAGGTAGACCAGCCAGTTCTTCTCGCCCGGAATCGGAACCAGCGGGGGCGGCTCGGCCAGCCGCAGCGCCTCGCGGGCGTAGAACTCCAGGAAGTCGATCGCCTCGGCGGTGTCCGCGTCGGCCTCGATCCAGGACTTGCCGACCTCGAGCACCATCAGCGCGTTCCACTCGTCGCGCGTGGCGCGCACCCGCTCGGCGGCCCGGAACAGGAAGTCGGCCCGCTCCCGGGCGCTCGTCCGCTTCCACGTCGCGAAGGCCGCGCCGGCGACGTCGAGGGCGCGCGAGACCTGCTCGGGGGTCGCGTCATCGATCACCCCGACCACCTCGCCGGGCCGGGCGGGGTTGACCGAGGCGGTCGTGCCGCCGCCCGCCAAGCGCTCGCCGCCGATCACCAGCGGGTAGCGGCGGCCCAGCTCGGCCCGGACGCGGGCCAGGGCGGCCTCGAACGACGCCCGGTCGGCGGGGTCGGAAAAGTCGCGGATGAGCTCGTTCCGGAAGGGGGCGACGGTGCGCGGGGCGGTGGCAGTCATGAGGAAGGCTCCGCGCTCGCCCGGTCCGGTCCCTGCCGTCCGCCGTGCCCGAAGTCATAGCGGGCCGGCCGTCACGTTTGCGAGAATCGGCCCCTATGGTGTACGACATCGCCGTCGTCGGCGGAGGCATCGTCGGCCTCGCCACCACGCGGGAGCTGCTGCTCCGCCACCCGAGCCTGCGGGTCGCGAACGTCGAGAAAGAGGACGTCTGGAGCAAGCACCAGACGGGCCACAACAGCGGCGTGATCCACTCCGGCATCTACTACAAGCCGGGCTCGCTCAAAGCCAAGCTGTGCGTCGAAGGGCGCAAGCTGGCCTGGGAGTACTGCGACGCCAAAGGCATCGAGTACCGCAACGTCGGCAAGCTGATCATCGCCACCGAGGAGTCGGAGCTGGGGCGGCTCGACGACCTGTGGACGCGCGGGCACCAGAACGGGATCGACGGCCTGGAGCTGCTCGCGCTCGGCGATCTGCGCCGCGTCGAG
>JASLGJ010000190.1 GCA_030150085.1 Candidatus Elarobacter sp.
CCGCACGGCGGGCGGCGCCGGATCGCGACCTTGCGGCGCGAGGACGTCGCCTGGCTGGCCGACGTCGGAACCACCTGGTACACCTGGCTCGAGCAAGGCCGGCCGATCAAGATGGCCGCCGGCACGCTCGACCGCATCGGCGAAGTCCTGCGCCTGGACTCCTCGGAGAGCGAGTACCTGCGCAAGCTGGTGTACGACCGCGGGCGGGCGCGCGGGGACTGGAACGGCCAGCCCTCGCCCGGCGTCTCCGCGCTGGTGCGCAGCTACACCGCGGGCCACGCGTTCGTGATCGGCCCGCGCTGGGACGTCCTGGTCTGCAACGAGCGCTACGCGGCCCTGCTCGAGCTGGCCGACGGCGCGCAAGGGCTGGAACGCAACGGCTTGTGGCTGATGTTCACCCGCCGGCGGGCGCGCTGGGTGTACCCGGATTGGGAGGCGACCGCGCGCCGGATGGTCGCCACGTTCCGGGTGGAGTACGCGGGCTACGTCGACGAGCGCGGGTTCACCGAGCTGCTCGAGGCGCTTTCGGCGAGCAGCCCGGAGTTCGCCGCGCTGTGGTCCGACGTCGACGTGCTCTCGCCGACGCGCTGGAGCGCGGGCCGGATGCGCGATCCCGACTCCGGCCGCGTGCTGAACTACGAAACGGTGACCTTGGGCGTCCCCGACGCGCCCGACCAGATGCTCGTCTTCCACGTTCCGCTCGAGCTGTCGCTGCCGGCCGAGCTCGCGCACGCCGTGCGGGTGCGCAACTAGGAACGAGGGTACTCGTCCGCACCAGGCTCGGCGTCTACCTTACGCCGCCGCCGTTGCGGTGGCATGATCGACGAGACTTCCCCTCTCGCGCTCTACCTGGCCGAACGGAAGGGCCGCTCCATGACCCAACATCGTGTTCCCGAGTGGTGGCTGGTGGCCTGGCTCTCGCAGGCGGTCTGACGTGAACGTCGAGCGCATGACGCAGCGCGTCGGGGAGGCGCTCGATCAGGCCTACCAGCGCGCGCTGCGCGAGCACCACGCGCAGACCACGGTCGAGCACCTGCTCGCCGCGCTGCTGGCGCAAGACGGCGGGATCGTCCCGGTCGTCCTCCGGCAAGCCGGCGCCGCGCCGAACGAGATCGCGCGCCGGGTCGACGAGGAGCTGGGCCGCCAGCCGCGGCTCTCGGGCGCGAGCGCCGACGAGGCCCGCGTCACGGTCGCGCCGCAGCTCACCCGGCTGCTCGGCAAAGCCGACGACGAAGCGCGCGCGCTCAAGGACGACTACGTCTCGGTCGAGCACCTGCTGCTCGCCATGCTCGACTCCGGGACTCCGGCGGCGCGCATCCTGCGCGACGGGGGCCTGACGCGCGACAAGCTGCTGGCCGCGCTGCAGAGCGTGCGCGGCAACCAGCGCGTCACCAGCCAAAACCCCGAGGGCACGTACCAGTCGCTGGAGCGCTACGGGATCGACCTGACGCGCGCCGCGGAAGGGGGCAAGCTCGACCCGGTGATCGGGCGCGACGCCGAGATCCGGCGCGTGATCCAAGTGCTCTCGCGCCGGACCAAGAACAACCCGGTCCTGATCGGCGAGCCCGGCGTCGGCAAGACGGCGATCGTGGAGGGCCTGGCGCAGCGCATCGTGCGCGGCGACGTGCCCGAAGGGCTCGAGGACAAGCGCCTGGTCTCGCTCGACATGGGGGCGCTGATCGCGGGCGCCAAGTACCGCGGCGAGTTCGAGGAGCGCCTCAAAGCCGTGCTCAAGGACGTGACCGGTTCCGAGGGCCGGGTGCTCTTGTTCATCGACGAGGTCCACAACGTCGTCGGGGCGGGCAAGGCCGAAGGCTCGATGGACGCCGGCAACCTGCTCAAGCCGCTGCTGGCGCGCGGCGAGCTGCACCTGATCGGCGCCACCACGCTGGACGAGTACCGCCAGCACATCGAGAAGGACGCCGCGCTGGAGCGCCGCTTCCAGCCCGTCTTCGTCGACCAGCCCTCGGTCGAGGACACGATCTCCATCCTGCGCGGGCTGCGCGAGCGCTACGAGCTGCACCACGGCGTGCGGATCAAGGACAGCGCGCTGGTCGCCGCGGCCGTGCTCTCGAACCGCTACATCGCCGACCGCTTCCTGCCCGACAAGGCGATCGACCTGGTCGACGAGGCGGCGGCCAAGCTGCGCACCGAGATCGACTCGATGCCGACCGAGCTGGACGACCTGCGCCGGCGCATCATGCAGCTCGAGATCGAGCGCGAGGCGCTGCGCGTGGAGACCGACGCCGCGAGCAAGGAGCGGCTGGAGAAGATCGAGCGCGAGCTGGCCGACCTGCGCGAGGAGGCCGGCGCGCTGCAGGCGCGCTGGCAGAGCGAGAAGCAGCAGCTCGACGCGGTGCGCGCGCTGCGCGCGCAGATCGAGCAGGTGAAGGTCGAGATCGAGCAGGCCGAGCGCCAGTACGATCTCAACCGGGTCGCCGAGCTGCGCTACGGCAAGCTGGCCCAGCTCGAGCGCCGGCTGGCCGAGCTGGAGCGCGGCGCGGAGCAGAACGCGCGCGGCGACCGGCTCGTCAAGGAAGAGGTCGACGAGGAGGACATCGCCGAGGTCGTCAGCCGCTGGACCGGCGTGCCGGTCTCCAAGCTGCTCGAGGGCGAGCGGCAGAAGCTGCTCCACCTCGCCGCCGAGCTGCACCGGCGGGTGATCGGCCAGGACGAGGCGGTCGACGCGGTCAGCGAAGCCGTGCTGCGCGCGCGCGCCGGGCTGGCCGACCCCAACCGCCCGCTGGGCTCGTTCATCTTCCTCGGCCCGACCGGCGTGGGCAAGACCGAGCTCGCGCGCGCCCTGGCGGCGTTCCTGTTCGACGACGAGCGGGCGCTGATCCGCATCGACATGTCGGAGTACGGCGAGCGGCACTCCGTCGCGCGCCTGATCGGGGCCCCGCCGGGATACGTCGGCTACGAGGAGGGCGGCCAGCTCACCGAGGCGGTGCGCCGGCGGCCCTTCTCGGTCGTGCTGTTCGACGAGATCGAGAAGGCCGCGCCCGACGTCTTCAACGCCTTCCTGCAGATCCTCGACGACGGCCGCCTGACCGACGGCCAAGGCCGCACGGTCGACTTCCGCAACACGATCCAGGTCATGACCTCGAACGTCGGCAGCGAGCGCATCCTGGGCTTCCACGGCGCGTCCGAGGCCGAGTACGCGGTGATGCGCGCGACCGTGCTCGACGAGCTGCGCCGCCACTTCCGGCCCGAGTTCCTCAACCGCGTCGACGAGATCGTGGTCTTCAAGGCGCTCAGCGAAGAGCAGCTCGGGCAGATCGTCGAGATCCAGCTCGGCCGCCTGCGGGTCCGGATGGCCGAGCGCCACATCACGGTCGAGCTGACGCCCGCCGCGCGCCGCCACCTGGTCGCGGCCGGCTACGATCCCGTCTACGGCGCGCGCCCGCTCAAGCGCGCCATCCAGCGCGAGCTCGAGACCCCGCTCGCGCGCATGATCATCGCCGGCGAACTGCACGACGGCGAGCACGTTCTGGCCGACTACGACCCCGCCGGCGCGGCCGCCGAGCTGACGCTGCGGGTCCGGCCGGTCCACGCTCCCGCGGCGGCCGCGACCGCCTGACAGCTTTCACCGCACCACACCGTCTCGCACGGGGGACACCATGCCAGCACCAGTCGTCGGGATCGATCTCGGCACCACCAACTCCGTGATCGCCGTGATGGAGGGCTCGCAGCCCACGGTCATTCCCAACGCCGAGGGCAGCCGGACGACGCCGTCGGTGGTGGCCTTCACCAAGACCGGGGAGCGGCTCGTCGGCCAGCTCGCCA
>JASLGJ010000202.1 GCA_030150085.1 Candidatus Elarobacter sp.
GTGTCGGCGGTCGGGGTCTTGCGCGAAGGGCACGCGCGGACCGACGACGAGGTCCGCGAGGCGATGAGCGGCAACCTCTGCCGCTGCGCCGCCTACCCCAACATCGTGGCGGCGGTGCAGGCCGCGCGCGGGAGCGCCTGATGCGCCGCTTCGCGTTCGTCGAGGCCGAGTCGGCCGCCGCCGCCCGGGCGCTGGTGCGCGACGACCCGGACGCGCGCTTCTACGCCGGCGGCACGACCCTGGTCGACTTGATGAAGGGCGGGGTCGAGGTGCCCTCGCGGGTGGTCGACATCTCGCGCCTGCCGCTGACCGGCATCGAGACGCGCGGCGACCGGCTGCGGATCGGCGCGCTGGCCCGCAACAGCGACGTCGCGTACGACCCGACCGTGGCGGCGCGCTTTCCGGCCCTGGCGCAGGCGCTGCTCAGCGGCGCGTCGGGCCAGATCCGCAACGCCGCGACGGTCGGCGGCAACCTGCTCCAGCGCACGCGCTGCACCTACTTCCGCGAGACGCGCTGGCGCTGCAACAAGCGCGCGCCGGGCAGCGGCTGCGACGCGCTGGACGGCTTCAACCGCTCGCACGCGCTGCTGGGCACGAGCGAGAGCTGCATCGCGACCAACCCCAGCGACATGGCGGTCGCGCTGGCGGCCCTCTCGGCCCACGTCGTGATCGAAGGCGAGGGCGGCGAGCGGACCGTCGCGCTGGACGACTTCTATTTGCTGCCGGGAGACCGGCCGCAGCACGAGACCTCGCTCGCGCACGGCGAGCTGATCGTCGCGGTCGAGCTGCGCTTCGCGCCCGCGCACGAGCGCTCGGCCTACCTCAAGCTGCGCGACCGCGCCTCGTACGAGTTCGCGCTGGTCTCGGTCGCGGCGGGCGTCGAGCTGGCGGGCGGGCGGATCGCGAGCGCGCGGCTGGCGCTGGGCGGGGTGGCGACGGTGCCCTGGCGCGCGCTGGCGGCGGAGGACGTGCTGGCCGGCGCGAGCGCGGACGACGCGACGTTCCGGCGCGCGGCCGACGCGGCGCTGGCCGACGCGCGCCCCCGCGCGCACAACGGGTTCAAGGTCGAACTGGCGCGGCGCGCGATCGTGCGCGCGCTGCGCGAGCTGTGCGGAGGTGCCTCATGAGCGCGTCGGTCGACGGAACGACCAGCGAATCGGTGGTCGGGCAGCCCATGGACCGCATCGACGGCCGGGCCAAGGTGACCGGCGGCGCGGTCTACACCGCCGACGCCGGGCTGACCGAACCGCTCCACGGTGCGATCGTGCAGAGCACGGTCGCGCGCGGGCGGATTCGCGAGATCGACGAAGGCGCGGCGCGCGCCGTGCCGGGCGTGGTCGAGATACTGACGCACCGCAACGCGCCGCGCGTGCCGGTGCTGGAGTTCGACTTCGTCAAGCCGGCCCCGATCTCGGAGCAGCTCGCGCCGCTGCAGGGCGACGAGATCCACTACGACGGCCAGCACGTCGCGGTCGTGCTCGCGGAGACGTTCGAGGCGGCGCGCGAGGGTGCCGCGCTGCTGCGCATCGGCTACGAGGCCGGTCCGGCGGTGACGCGCATCGAGGACGCGGGCCAGATCGACGTCAACCCGCCGTTCTTCGGCGAGCCGACCGAGTCGCACCGCGGCGACGCCGAGGCCGCCTTCGCGGCGGCCGCGGTGAAGGTCGACCAGACGTACCGCACGCCGGCCGAGACCCACAACCCGCTCGAACCGTCCGCGACGAGCGCGACGTGGGACGGCGACGAGCTGCTGGTTCACGACACGACGCAGTGGGTGATCGGCACGCGCGGCGGCTTGGCGGCGGCGTTCGAGCTCGACGACGCCAAGGTCCGCGTGCTCGCCCCCTACATCGGCGGCGGCTTCGGCTGCAAGGGGTTCTTCTGGGCGCACGCGATCGTCGCCGCGCTCGCGGCCAAGGTGACGAAGCGCAGCGTGAAGCTGGTGCTCGCGCGCGAGCAGATGTTCACCTCGTGCGGGCACCGCAGCGAGACCGAGCAGCGCATCCGGCTCGGTGCGAGCGCCGACGGCACGCTGACGGCCATCGCCCACGACGTGCTCTCGGCCAGCGCGCGGGTCGGGACGTTCGTCGAGCCGGCCGGCAAGGCGACGCCCCTGCTGTTCGCCTGCGACAACGTGTCGGTTTCGCACCGGGTGGCGCGGCTGGACATCCCGACCCCGGCGCCGATGCGGGCCCCCGGCGAGGCGCCGGGCGTCTACGCGCTGGGCTGCGCGATGGACGAGCTGGCGGAACGGCTCGGCATGGACCCGCTGGAGCTGCTGCGCCGCAACCACGCCGAGCGCGACGGCGAGTCGGGCAAACCGTTTTCCAGCAAGCACCTGCTGGAGTGCTACGCGCGCGGCGCCGAGCGCTTCGGCTGGGCGCGGCGCACGCACGCCGCGCGCTCGATGCGCGAAGGCGGCGAGCTGATCGGCTGGGGCGTCGCGACGGCGACCTATCCGGCCATGCGCGCGCCCGCCGGCGCGCGGGTCGCGATCGGGGCCGACGGCGCGATCGAGGTCGCCAGCGCGACCCACGACCTGGGCACCGGCATGTACACCATCGCGGCGCAGATCGCCGCCGACGGGCTGGGGGTCGACCCGCGCGACGTCCACGTCCGCATCGGCGACAGCCTGTTGCCGCCCGCGCCGGTCGCCGGCGGCTCGCAGAGCTCCGCCAGCGTCGGCCCGGCGATCGCCGACGGTGCCGCGCGCTTGCGCCGCCAGGCGATCGCGATCGCGACCTCGCACGGTGCCTCGCCGCTGCACGGGCTGGCCGCCGACGCGGTCGAGGTGCGCGACGGCGTGCTGCGCGCGAAGGCCGACCCGGCGCGCGCGCTCTCGTACGCCGACGTGGTGCGGCTGTCGGGCACGTCGTCGCTCGAAGCGGCCGGCAAGGCCGCGCCCGGCAAGGAGCAGGACGACTACTCCCTGCACTCCTTCGGCGCGCAGTTCGCCGAGGTGCGTTACGACGAGGAGCTGGCGAAGCTGCGCGTGACGCGCCTGGTCGGTGCGTTCGACTGCGGCCGCGTGCTCAACCACAAGACCGCGCGCTCGCAGATGATCGGCGGCATCACCTGGGGCCTGGGCATGGCGCTGCTGGAGGAGACGGTGCGCGACCACCGCTACGGCGCGGTCGTCACCAACAACCTGGCCGACTACCACGTGCCGGTCAACGCCGACGTGCCCGAGATCGACGTGCTGTTCGTCGAGGAGCCCGACTACGCGTTCAACCCGCTGGGCGCGCGCGGCATGGGCGAGATCGGCATCACCGGCGTCGCGGCGGCGATCGCGAACGCGGTCTACCACGCCAGCGGGGTGCGCGTGCGCGACCTGCCGATCGTACCCGAGAAGCTGCTCGCCGGGG
This sequence comes from Candidatus Elarobacter sp., assembly GCA_030150085.1. GTDB lineage: Bacteria > Vulcanimicrobiota > Vulcanimicrobiia > Vulcanimicrobiales > Vulcanimicrobiaceae > Vulcanimicrobium. Next base: position 3,366 of record JASLGJ010000202.1, read on the forward strand.
CTCCCGTCACGGTCTAGCGAAACGGGCGCGGGTGGAGATCGCGCGCGCCCGAGTCGTCGTCCTGGCCGCCGGCAGCTCGCGCCGGATGGGCTTCGACAAGCTGGCCGCGCCGCTGGCCGGCATCCCGCTCGCCCGCCGGGTGGCGCTCGCGCTCGCGGAGCTGCGCCCGCTGGTCGTGGCGGCGTACCGCGTCGCCGACGTGATCGGCGACCTGCGCACGCAGCAGCTCGTCGTCACCGCGCCGACCGCCGGGCCTAGCGCGACGCTCGCTCTCGCGCACGCGGCGATTCCGCACCACATGGCGCTGGCGGTGGTGATGTGCGACATGCCGCTGCTCGACGCGCGGCGCGTGCGCGCGTTCGTCGAGCGCGTGCCCGACGACGCGGACCTCGCCTGGCCGGAAGTGAGCGGCGTCCCCGGCCACCCGGTGCTCTGGTCGCCGCGCGCCCGCACCCGCATCCCGACCCTGCGCGACGACGAGACCCCCGCCAGCATCCGCCGCGACCCGGCCTTGCGCACCGTCTCCCTCGAAGAAAGCGACGACGCGTACGTGACCGATGTCGACACCCCAGAAGGATGGGCCGCCGCCGAGGTGCGGTTTACGCCGAGGCGCGGCTGACCGGGGAATTGCGAAGGTTGTCGACTGGATGAACGCAGTATAATCGAGACATGGCCGCGGCAGCTTAGCCACGACGTCGGGAGCGCTGCGCTCGACGACATCCGCCGGACGTTCGGACTGAGCGAGACGAGCTGGCCACCCTTCTCGTACACTGTGGACTAATCTCGTGTACGGACGGTGAAGCACCTCGTGAGCAAGAGAGACCGGCACAGATCATGTGCCGGTCTCTCTTCAGGCGGCTCGATCCGACTTACGCCAGCCCGTCGCTGAACGGCAGTTGCCGCACCCGCTTGCCGGTCAGCTTGAACACCGCGTTCGCGATCGCCGGGGCGATGGGCGGGGTGCCGAGCTCGCCGATGCCGGTCGGCTTGACCGTGCTCTTGATGACGTGGACGTCGATCGCGGGGGCGTTCGCCATGCGCAGCACGGTGTAGTCGTAGAAGTTGTTCTGGTCGATCTTGCCGTCGGTCAGGGTGATCTTGGCCGTCATCGCCATGCCGATGCCGTACATGATCGCGCCCTGGAGCTGGGCCACCACGATGTCGGGGTGGACCACGACCCCGCAGTCGGCCGCCACGGTCGCGCGGTGGACCACGACGTCCTTGCCCTTCATCGACACCTCGGCGACCAGCGCGGCGATGCTGCCGCCCCAGTTCGTCAGCGCGATGCCGTGCGCGGCGCCCGGCGTCTTGGGGTGGCCCCAGTTCGCGGCCTTGGCGACCGTCTCGAGCGCGGCGCGCTCGCGGGTCGCCTTGGGCGAGAGCAGCGCCAGGCGGAAGGCCAGCGGGTCCTCCCCGGCCGCATGGGCCAGCTCGTCGACGAACGACTCGGTGACGAAAGTGTTCCAGTTCGCGCCGGGCGCGCGCATGAAGCCGACGGGGATCCCGGGCTCGAAGTCGGCGTACGTCGTCCGCGCGTTGGCGAACGCGTAGTAGTCGGGCGTGACCGAATCGACCGCCGAGAAGTCGACGCCGTGGGTGAACAGCGGCGGTGCCCAGCGCTTGACGATCGACGGCGACCCGACCCGGTGCTCCCAGGCGCTCACGTGCCCGGAGCCGTCCAGCTTCGCGCGCACGACGTTGACGCTCATCGGGCGGTAGAAGTCGTTCTTGATGAGCTCGCACACGCGGCCGGTAAAGATCCGCTCGCGTTCCGGCTCGCGCTGCTCGGCCCCAAGGGCGCGCGCGTGCGCGCGGTCCTGCAGCTCGCCGCGCAAAGAGCGGGCTGGGGGCACCCGCGGACCGCCGGCGCCTCGCAAGGGCTCGCCGTGTGTGCTTGGAACGGCAGCGTCGGCGCGCTCGTCGCCGAGGTGAGCGTGAAGGGCAAGGATATCGCCGTGCACCGCGCGGTGATGGCGGCCGATTGCGGGACCGTGGTGCATCCCGACCTCGTCGAAGCGCAGCTGTCGGGCGCGATCAACTACGGCATCGCGATGGCGATGACGGCCAAGATCACCTTCACCGACG
>JASLGJ010000246.1 GCA_030150085.1 Candidatus Elarobacter sp.
TTGCGCGCCGCGGCGCGGGCCGCGATCACGGCCTCGATGGCGGCCTCGGGCGCCTCGCCGTTGAGGTGCAGCGCGTCGCCCAGCCGCGCCGCGAGGCGGCTCGCCAGGTCGGGCACGAGCTCCGCCGTGCGCTCGGCCTCCACCGCCCGCTCCAGCAGCGGCCCCAGCCCGAGCAGGTTGAAGGCGTCGTGCAGCAGCACCGCGCCGCCCTCGCGCTGGGCGGGGTCGGGGTGGCGCGGCAGCGCGGCGACCGCGTCGAACAGCACGCCCACCGCCCCCGCGGTGTTGAGGTCGTCGTCGAGCGCCTCGAAGAAGCGCTCCTCGTAGACCTCTACGGCCGGACCGCCGGGCGCGGGCGGGGCGGGGTTGGGAATCTCGCCGCTCAGCACGGCGAAGCCGCGGCGCAGCTTCGCAAGCGCGCTCTCGGCGCCGCCGATGCTGTCCTCGGTGAAGTTCATCGGCTTGCGGTAGCCCGTCTGCAGGAAGAGCAGGCGCAGCGCGAGCGGGTCGTGCCGGTCGAGCAGCGCGTGCAGCGGCTCGAAGTTGCCCAGCGACTTGGACATCTTGCGGCCCTCGAAGTTGAGCAGGCCGCCGTGGACCCAGAAGTTCGCGAACGGGTGGGCCTGCGGCGTCTGCGGGATGAGCGACTCGCTCTGCGCGACCTCGTTCTCGTGGTGCGGGAAGATCAGGTCGTAGCCGCCGCCGTGGATGTCGATCGTGGTCAGCCCGAACGTCTCGGCGATCATCGCCGAGCACTCGATGTGCCAGCCCGGCCGCCCGCTCCAGCTCGCGCTCTCCGGCAGCGCGGACTCGCCGCGCCAGTCCCAGGCCGGATCGCCTTCGCGGCGGAACTTCCACAGCGCGAAGTCGAGCGGGTCGCGCTTGTCCTCGTTCTCGGCGATGCGCGCGCCGACCAGCAGCTCGTCGACGTTCTTGCCCGACAGCGCGCCGTAGCGCGGAAAGGTCGAGACGCTGAAGTAGATGCCGTCGCGGCTGGCGTAGGCGTGGCCGCCCGCGATCAGGGCCTCGATCATGACCTGGATCTCGGGGATGCTGCGGGTCGCGTACGGCTCCACGTCGGGCTCGCGCACGCCCAGCCGGCGCATCGAGGCCTGGAACGAGCCGTAGTGGCGCGCCATCACCGCCTCGAAGGTGGTGCCCTCCGCGCGCGCGGCCGCGATCGAGCGGTCGTCGACGTCGGTCACGTTGCGCACGAAGGTCACCCGCCAGCCGTTGCGCGGGTGCTCGAGATAGCGCCGCAGCACGTCGAAGAACAGGAACGAGCGGGCGTGGCCGAGGTGCGCCTCGGCCGAGGGCGTCAGCCCGCAGACGTAGACGCGCACGTGGTCGTCCCGGAGCGGCTGGAACGGCTCGACCGTTCGCGTGCGCGTGTTATAGAGTCGTAGCGACATCGTTTGGCCGTTCGAGTTCGGCGAGCCGGCGCTCCAACGCTGCGATCCGGTCGGACAATTCCGCGATCAGGGGCGCGTTGGGATCGGGCAGGTCGACCCGCGGGCGGGCGTCGCCGCTCGCCGCGACCGGTTTGCCGTCCTGCAGGACGACCCGGCCGGGGATGCCGACCACGGTCGCGCCCGGCGGCACGTCGCGCACGACGACCGAGTTGGAGCCGATCTTGGCCCCGTCGCCGATCGTGATGTCGCCCAGCACCTTGGCGCCCGAGCCGACCGTGACGTTGCGGCCCAGGGTCGGGTGGCGCTTGACCCGGTCCAGCGACGTCCCGCCCAGCGTCACGCCCTGGTAGATCGTGCAGCCGTCGCCGACGATCGCGGTCGCTCCGACCACCACCCCGATGCCGTGGTCGATGAACACGCCCTGCCCGATCGTCGCCCCGGGGTGGATGTCGATCGCGGTCAGGAAGCGGAACGCGTTGGACAAAAAGCGCGGCAGGAGCGGCACGCCGCGCCGCCACAGGGCGTGCGCGGCGCGGTGGCCGACCAGGGCGTGGAAACCAGGGTAGCTGAGGACGACGTCCAGCCAGCCGGCGGCGGCGGGGTCCTTCTCGACCGGCGCCCGCAGGTCGGCGAGCAGCGTCTCGAACGGCTTGGGCGGCACGACGACCTTACGACCCCGGCTCGGCCGGGCGAGTTGCCCGGATGGTCTGGAACGGCACCCCGCCCGGACCGTATTTGATCGGCTCCAGGCCCCGCCCGTGCAGCACGTGCGAGCTGATCGCGCCGATCCGGATCATGATCCGGTCGTGGCCCAGGAGCGGGAAGAGCAGGCTCAGCGGGGGCCCGTCGTACGAGCCGGTGAGCGCCATGCGCAGGGCCGCGAACGCGTCCTCGTGGGCGATCCCGAACTCGTCGGCGATGGCCGGAACGTCGTGCGCCAGCGGCAGCCCGCGCAGCTCGGGCTGCGCGTCCACGTACTGCGCCACCGCGTCGAGGAAGAACAGCACCTGGCGGCTGCGCAGCCGCTCCAGCTCGAGCGCGGGCACGACGACCGACTCCTCGCGCAGCTTGGCGACCTCCGCCGCGGCCTCGCGCAAGGTGTGGACCTCGTGCCCGAAGGCGTCCAGGAAGGTCTCGATCCAGCGCCGGGCCGGCTCGGGCACGGGCTCCTCGAGCAGGCCGTAGCGCTGCATGGTCCGGGCCATCAGCTCGGCGTAGCGCTCGCGCGGGAGCGCGCGCAGGGCCCGGGCGTTGAACGCCCGCAGGCGCTGCTCGTCGAAGTGCGAGGGTGTGGCATGGACCCGCTCCAGGCCGAACAGCTCGACCAGCTCGGCCAGGCTGAAGCTCTCGCGCCCGTCGGCGGCCGACCAGCCGTGCAGGGCCAGGTGCTCGAGCACGGCGTCGGGCAGGTAGCCCGCCCCGCGCAGGCCCGCCACCGTGATCCCGGCCGCGTCGACGATCCGCCCGACGTGGGCGTAGCGCGGCACGGGCCGGCCCAGCGCCGCCAGGACCAGCATCTGGCGCGGGGTCTGGTCGAGGTGGACGTCCTCGCGCAGCACCAGGTCGACCGCCAGCTCGGCGTCGTCGACCGCCCCGGCGAAGGCGTCGCCGGGGGTGCCGTCGGCCTGCAGCAGCGCGACGTCGCCCAGCGCGGCGTGGTCGAACGCGACCGGGCCGTGGACCAGGTCGGGCACGACCGTGGTGCCGGGCGCGACCCGCAGCCAGAGCGCGCCGTCGCGCTCGTGCGCCGCGCCGCCGGCCAGCAGCTCCGCGCCCC
>JASLGJ010000247.1 GCA_030150085.1 Candidatus Elarobacter sp.
GCTACCGCCGCGCCGCCGAACGGCTGGGCGTGCGCTTTGAATGGGATGCCGAGGTGATCGACGTCGCACGCGCGCGCGACGGACGCATCACGACGGTATGCACCGCGCGCGACGAGCTTTCGGTCCAGCGTGTGGTCAACGCGGCAGGGGCGTGGGCCGGCCGCGTCGCCGCGCTGGCCGGCGCCGATCTGCCGGTCACGCCGTTACGACGACAAGTCGCCGTCACCGTTCCGACCGGCGCGCTACCGGCAACGATGCCGATGACGATCTTCGCCGGCGACGGCTTCCACCTGCGCGTGCGCGACGGGCGGGTGCTGCTGCTGCTGCCGAGTCCGGGCGGCGCCGACCCCTTCGACGACGCGGTCGACCCGGCGTGGGTCGAGGCGGTGACGCGCGTCGCGCGCGAGCGCGTGCCGGGCCTGGCGAACGTGCCGATCGACCGCGCGGCCTGCTGGGGCGGCTTGTACGAGATGTCGCCCGACGGTCACGCGATCGTCGGCGCCGCGCCCGGCGTGCCGAACCTGTACTTCGCCAACGGCTCGTCGGGCCACGGCGTGATGCACGCGCCGGCGCTGGGCCAGCTCGTCGCCGAGCTGGTCCTCGACGGCGCAGTGCGCGCGCTCGACGTCGCGGCGCTGCGCCCCGAGCGCTTCGCGCCCGCGAACGCGGCCGCGAGCGGCAGCGCGGCGAATGCGGCGGCCGGCACGCAGCGAGCGCCCGAACTGCTCTGATCCGTGCGCCCCGACAGCGGCGGTTCGGTACGAACGCCTCGGCCGCGGTTCGGCACGACGCCGTGACCGTGCCGCTCACGTCATGCCGCGCTTGAGTTTCATGTGCTCGCGCGCGTCCGCGTGCAGGCGCTTCCAGCGCTGCCGCTCGGCGGCGTGCGCGCTCGCGTCGACCTTGCGCTGGAGGAAGGCCTGCTCGCGCAAGAGCTTGCGGTAGTTCTCCAGCCGGTCGGCGTCGAGCGACGTGCCGACCGCGGCCAGCACCGCGCAGCCCGGCTCGGCGCCGTGCGCGCAGTCGGCGAAGCGGCAGCCGCGCGCCAGCTCCGCGATGTCGGCGAAGGTCGCGTCGAGGCCGTCGCCGCCCGGCCAGAGCTGCAGCTCGCGCATGCCCGGCGTGTCGACCAGCACGCCGCCGTCCGGCAGGACGATCAGCTCGCGCGCGGTGGTGGTGTGCCGGCCGCGCTCGTCGCCCGCCCGCACCGCGCCGGTGCGCTGGCGCTCGCCGCCGACCAGGCGGTTCACCAGGGTCGACTTGCCGACGCCCGACGAGCCGACGAGCGCCACCGTGCGCCCCGGCGCGAGGTACGCGCGCAGCGGTTCCAGGCCGTCGCCGGCCAAGCTGGAGATCGGGTGCGCGGGCACGCCCCAGCCGGTCAGGCGCAGCTCGTCGAGCACGTCCTCGACGTCGGGCCGCAGGTCGGCCTTGTTGAGCAGGATGACGGGCTGGGTTCCGCTGTCCCAGGCCAGCGTGACGTAGCGCTCGATGCGGCGCAGGTTGAAGTCGCCGTCGAGCCCGCTGACCAGGAACAGCACGTCGACGTTGGCCGCGATAAGCTGCTCGTCGACGCCGCTCCCGGCGGCCTTGCGGATGACCGCGGTCGCGCGCGGCAGCACCGCCTGGATCACGGCGCGCTCGTCCGCCGGCGCGCAGGCGACCCAGTCGCCGACCGCGGGCCGCTCGCCCGCGCGCGGCGCGGCAAGGCGCAGCTTGCCGCCCAGGACGGCGGCGCGCTCGCCGCCGGCGGTCAGGAGCCGGTACGCGCCGCGGTTCTGCGCGCTGACGCGGCCGGGAAGAAGCCCGGGATACCGGGCGGCGAGATGCTCCGCGCGAGCGGAAGTCCATCCCAGGGCTGACAAATCCAAGGTGACGTCCTCGTCGGTGTCTGCATGCGAAAAAGCGCAGACGCGCGGCGAGGCGTGCGGGCGGGCTCCTTAGCGGAGCACCGGGGAGGGCCCGCGCTCAACAGCGCTGCGTCCGCGCGAGGCGGCGGCGATCGGAGCAGTCATAGGACTCGGCCCTCCTTTCTGTGGCGATTGGGTTGTCCGGCGGCCCGCACCGTCCCTGCGCGGCGGCTAGGGACCGGGCACGGTTTGGGCGGTCGCGTTAGCGGCGGGCCCGAGGCTCATGTCGACACGGCGTCGCCGCGCACCGCCGCCTCGATCTTGGCGACGTCGATCTTCTGCATCTGCATCATCGCCTCGAAGGCACGTTTCGCTTCATCGCCGCCCTTGGCCAGCGCCTCGGTCAGGACGCGCGGCGTGATCTGCCACGACAGGCCCCACTTGTCCTTGCACCAGCCGCACTCGCTCTCCGCGCCGCCGTTGCCGACGATCGCGTTCCAATACCGGTCGGTCTCCGCCTGGTCGTCGGTGGCGATCTGAAACGAGAACGCCTCGCTGTGCGTGAACCCACCACCGCCGTTGAGGCCCAGGCACGGCACGCCGCACACCGTGAACTCGACCGTCAGGACGTCGCCCGCCTTGCCGGCCGGGTAGTCGGACGGCGCCCGGTGCACCGCGTCCACCGTGCTGTCGGGAAAGGTCCGGGCGTAAAAGCGCGCGGCCTCTTCCGCGTCGCGGTCGTACCACAGGCAGATCGTGTTCTTCTTCATCGTTGCTTTCCTCATGTGCCGCCGACCGGGGAAACGTCTACCACCCATTTCGATCCAGCGGAACATGATGTCCTCGCCGTCCTTTCGGTGACCGGTCGTAAGCCCCCACGGCGCGGGTACCGACTGACGATGGGCGAAGCGCTCGCGGAACCATATCATGCCAAGGGAATTGGATCATGCCATCGCTTCGCCGTTCGTTCGCCGCCGGGCTCGTCGTCGTGCTGGCCGCACTGGTAGCGCGGCTAGTGGCGCCGTGTGCGCCTGCCGCCGCGGCCCCGGCGGCGAAAGCGCGGGAATCGGCCAAGACCGAAGCGCGGGAGCCAGCCGCGGCGGAAACGCACCCGCCGGCGTTCGTGATCGATGGCGACCCCAACTCGCTGAACACCATCCGCAACACCCCCTTCGGCTGGCTGCTGGGGCCGCTGACGCAAGGCTACCTGTTCCTGGTCGACGAGCGCGGGCGGCTCGTGCCCGACCGCGCGCTGCGCGTGCCGAGCCGCGAGAACGGGCTGATCTCGCCCGACGGCCGCACGATCACCTACGAGATCCGCACCGGGCGCTGGAGCGACGGCGCGCCGTTCGACGCGCGCGACGTGGCCTTCACGGTCGCGGCGCTGCGCAACCCGCGCACCTCGGTGCCCGACAGCTCGGCGGTCGCGCCGATCGCCGCCGTGACCGTGCCGCGCCCCGACCGGCTCGTCGTGCGCTTGAAGAAGCCGTTCGCGCCGTTCGTGTCGTCGTTCCTGAGCCTGGGCGCGAACGACCCGTTCGCGATCCTGCCGCGCCACGTCGCCGCGGCGTACGCCTCGCTCGACCGCAGCTCGCTCGACGACCACCCGGTCGGGCTGGGCCCGTTCCGGCTCGCGGTCTGGCGGCGCGGCGAGCGGCTGGAGTTCGAGCGCAATCCCTACGCCTGGCGGCGCGCTCGCAGCGCGCGCGTGATGGTGCAGATCCAGCCCGCCGCGCAGACGCGCCTGGTGCTGGCGCTGGCCGGCCAGCTCGACGCGGTGCCGCTGACCGGCCTGCAGATCGACGCCGCGCACGGCCGCCTGCGCACCGTCGCGACCACGACCAACCTGGTCGACTACCTGCAGTTCAACGTGCGCCGCCCGGCGCTGGCCGCCGCGCGCGTGCGGCGCGCGCTGGCCGCCGCGATCGACCGCGCG
>JASLGJ010000269.1 GCA_030150085.1 Candidatus Elarobacter sp.
TCGCGCCTTCAGCGCGACGGGCGCCTGCTGGTCGCGCGCCCCGCGCAGGGCCAGCGGCGAGCCCGCCACTTCCGCGTCGAGCGCGCCGTCCAGGCCGAAATTGCCGGTCCGCGCGGTGTAGAACTGCTTGAGGAATTCCGAGAACAGCTCCGCGTCGCTGGTCTCGCTCGCGCCCTCGAGGATGAAGTGCTCCTGGCCGAGCAGCTTGCCGTCGCGCACCATGAAGACTTGCACGCAGGCCTGGCCCTGCGCGCGCGCGAGCGCCATCAGGTCGACGTCGATGCGCGAGCGCCACACGACCTTCTGGGCCTCGGTGGTGCGGCGCACCGCGATGATGCGGTCGCGCAAGCGCGCCGCGGCCTCGAAGTTGAAGTGCTCCGCCGCGTCGCTCATCTCGTGCTGCAGGCGGCGCATGAGCGGGTCGTAGTGGCCTTCGAGGAACAGCGTCACCTCGTCGACCAGGCGGTCGTAGTCGTCCTCGGACTGGTAGCCCACGCAGGGCGCGAGGCAGCGCTTGATGTGGTACTGCAGGCACGGCCGCTTGCGCTTGCCGTCGATCGGCTCGCGGCAGGTGCGCAGCGGAAACACGATGCGGATCAGGTCGATCAATTCGCGCAGGCCCGCGGCGTTGGTGTAGGGGCCGAAGTAGCGCGCGCCGTCGTCCTTGAGGGTGCGGGTGAACACCACCCGCGGGAACGGCTCGTTGGTCACCTTGAGGTAGGGAAAGCGCTTGTCGTCGCGCAGTCGCACGTTGAAGGGCGGCTGGTGGCGCTTGATCAGGTTGGCCTCGAGGATCAGCGCCTCGACCTCGTTGGTCACCACGATCGTGCGCACGTCGGCCACCCGCTCGACCATCTTGACCGTGCGGTACGCGTGCGCGGCGGAGTCCTGGAAGTACGAGCGCACCCGGTTGCGCAAGCTGACGGCCTTGCCGATGTAGAGGATGCGCCCGTCCTCCCCGATCATCTGGTAGACGCCGGGCTGGTCGGGGAGCTGCGAGAGCGTGCGGGCGAGGCGGGTCGGCTCGGAAGCCATCAAGGCTTCATTGTACCAAGAGCGCCGTCAGGCGGCCAGGTCGGACGCTTCGGCCTTGCCCCGCCGGGCGCGCCAGACCAGGAACCCGGCGACCAGCGCGACCACGACCAGTCCCACGATGACCAGGGTCAGCTTGTGCAGCACGGCCAGGATGGCGTCGATGTTGGTACCGGCCATGTTGCCCAGGTAGGCCAGCCCGAAGCAGAAGATCGCCGAGCCCAGCGCGGTGTAGCTGATGAAGTAGCGCTTCTGCATCCGCGACAGCCCGGCCGGGAACGAGGCCACCCCGCGCACGAAGGGGATGAAGCGGCACCAGAAGACCGTGATCGTGCCGAAGCGCTCGTAGAAGCCGTGGACCTTGGCCAGGGCGGAGTGCTTGAAGCCGACGTAGCGCCCGTAGCGCTCGACGAAGGGGACGCCCCCGTAGTAGCCCACCGCGTAGAGGGCGGTCGCGCCGCAGATCTCGGCCACCGTGCCGACCAGCCCGGCCAGGACCCAGGCCGGCAGGCCGGCCAGGCCGGCCAGGTGTCCTTGAGCGCCCAGGGCGCCGGCGAACGGCATCACGATCTCGGTCCCGGCCGGGGCCCCCATGTTGCCCAGGAACATGACGACGAACAGCCCGGCGTAGCCGAACTGGACGACGAGGTCGTGGAAGATCTGGGTCAGGTGTGCCATGCGCGCCTCAGGATGTCGGCGGCGAGCCCGCCGTCCTCGGCGCGGATCGCCTCGAAGAGGTCGATCGGCTCGATCTCACGATCGCCCGCTCGCGTTTCAGCGAGTTCTACTATCTTGCGGACCCGAGGTGTCACCAGGATGCCTTCCCAGGTCCGGCCCTCGCCGGTACCGAGCGCGCGCTTGACCTCGGCGTGCACCCGGGCGGGCTCGACCCGCGTCTGCTCCAGCAGGGCGTCGATCGCCGCGTCGTGCTCCTCGAGCAGCGCGTACAGCACGTGCTCGGCGCCCACGTAGTAGTGGTTGTGGTTCCGGCACTCTTGCTCCGCTACTCGGAGCACGCGTCGGGCGGCTGGGCTGAATCGAGAGAACAACGGCGGCCCGTGGGATCGGAAGAAATGGTCGGGGCGGCAGGATTTGAACCTGTGACCTCTGCGTCCCGAACGCAGCGCTCTACCAAGCTGAGCTACGCCCCGTAACCGGCTTGGACCAAAACCCCCGAATTCTGAAAGAACGAAGCCGCTCCTGCCGTTGGGGGAACGATCTTGGGGGCCTCGAATCCCGGGAGTCGCTCCATGAGATACTTGATCGTCGGTTGCGGGCGCGTGGGCTCGACCCTCGCCAAGCTGCTCGTCGCCGACAAGCACGACGTGGTGGTGGTGGACGAGAACCCGAGCGCGTTCAAGCGCCTGGGCAACCGCTTCGGCGGCCAGGTCGAGGTCGGGACCGGGATCGACTACGACGTGCTCAAGCGGGCCGGCGCCGAGCGCGCCGACGGCTTCGTGGCGGTGACCGACGGCGACAACCGCAACGTGATGGCGGCCCTGATCGCCCAGCGCATGTTCCGGATTCCGAAAATCGTGACGCGGATCTACGACCCGCCGCGCGGGCAGCTCTACCGCGAGCTGGGCATCGAGACGTTCTCGCCGACCACGATCGGCGCGCAGCTCATCCGCGACCGGCTGCAGGACGTGGCCTACGCGAGCATGCCGTCGTTCGACTTCGGCAAGCTCACCTCGCTGGTGGCGACGGTCCCGCCGGCGCAGGCCGGCAAGCGCGTGTCCGAGGTCGAGGTCGACGGCAAGATCCGCATCGCGGCGATCCGGCGCCTGGGCAGCGTGAGCATCCCCGCCCCGGCCGACCGCCTGACCGAAGGGGACGAGATCAACGTGATCGTCGCGCCCGACGCGCTGTCCGACTTCGCCGCCGCATTCGTGAGCGCGCGCCCCGAAGCCGCCCTGTCGCGCTAGCCCGGAGTATCGCAGCATGTTCGTGTTGATCGTCGGCGGCGGCAAGGTCGGGACCTATCTCGCGCGGGGGCTCATCAAGCAGAGCCACGAGGTGGTGGTCATCGAGAAGGATGCCCGCAAGGCGCAGCTGATGACCAACCTGCTCGAGAGCGACATCGCGGTGGTGGGCGACGGCTGCGACCCCACCGTGCTGCTGCAGGCGGGGGTGGAACGGGCCGACGTGGTGGTGGCCGACACCGGCGACGACGAGGACAACCTGGTCGTGACGATCATCACCAAGAAGCACAGCGCCGCGCGCTGCATCGCGCGGGTCAACAACCCCAAGAACAAGCTGATCTTCGAGTCGCTCGACAGCGACCGCCCGGTGACGGTGATCTCCTCCACCGAGCTGATCCTCGACATGATCGACGAGCGGGTGAACGCCACCCAGCTCGAGCCGCTGGCGAAGGTCGGGCACGGCAACCTGGAGCTGGTGCAGCTGCGGATCGCGGACGACTCGCCGGCCTGCGGCAAGCGCATCGCCGAGGTCGCGCTGCCGCGCGGGAGCGTGGTGGTCGCGGTCGACCGCGGCGGGGGCGACGTGCTGATCGCCAACGGCGACACGGTCCTGCAACGCGGCGACGAGGTGATCGCGATGATCAAGCGCGACACCCGGCCCGACGTCTGCGCGGCCCTGGTCGGCGGGCGCGCCCCGGCCCGCCGCTGATCGTCCGGGCCGGACCCTAGTCGGCGCGGGCCGGCGGTGTGATGGAGAGGGCGACCACCCTTCTCCA
>JASLGJ010000301.1 GCA_030150085.1 Candidatus Elarobacter sp.
CGGCGAGCGCGTCGTGGCCCTGCTCGTCGCGCTCGCGACCCCCTCCCCCCGCCCCGCCGCGCCCGCGGCGGCGCGCCGCCGGCTGGCCCCGCGCCTGCGCGCCAGCGACCCCTACCGCCTCTTCGTCCCGAACCGGCCGCCCCCGCTCGCTGCCTGACGCCGACCCCTCTTCCCGTCAGCCCAGCGAAAGAAGGCCATGCTTTTCCGTTCCGTTTTCGGCGCGCCCGCGCGCGCGCTCGCCGTGCTCCTCGCCGCCGTGCTCGCGAGCACGGCGCCCGCGCTCGCCCAAGCGACGACCACCCTGACCGGCACCGTCACCGACGGCGGCACGCCGGTCCCCGCGGCGGCCGTCACCGCCAGCGGCGCCAACCTCACCCTGGCGGCCAGGACCGACGAACGCGGCGCGTTCCGGTTCCCGGCCATCCCGGTCGGGACGTACACCGTCACCGCCACCGCCCCCAAGGGCAGCGCCTCGCTGCGGGTCGACGTGCCGAGCGCCGGAGCGGCCGTCACGCTCTCGGTCACCCAGCTGCGGCAGATCGGCCGCACCTCGGTCACCGCCCGCCCGCCCGTGCGCGGCTCGGGCACCGACGTGAGCCTGGGCGCCGAAGCCCTGACCCGCTCGCCGGCCGGCGGCAGCCTGCCCAACCTGCTCGTCCAGCTTCCCGGCGCCGCGCGCGGCGCCAACGGCGTGGTCCACATCAACGGCGACCACGGCGACATCAGCTACATCGTCGACGGGGTGCAGATCCCGCAGGCTCTCAACCGCACCGTCGGGACCGAGTTCGATCCCAACGACATCGCGTTCGTCGAAGCGCTGCAGGGCGCGTACCCGGCCCAGTACGGCGAGCGCTTCGCCTCGGTGATCAACGTCAACAGCCGCAACGGCGCGGGCCCGCCGGGCTTCATCGGCGACCTCTCCTACGGCTCGTACGCCGACGTCGACGGCACCCTCGGCTACCACACCCGGGTCGGAAAAGGCTCGCTGGTCGCCGCGCTGCGCAACGAGCGCAGCGAGCGCGGCCTGGACCCGCCGAACTTCGACTCCCCGCACGACCGCTTCAGCGACGCCAACCAGTTCCTGCGCCTGACCCTGCCGACCGGGCCGAACTTCCTCAACCTCACCGTCAGCCGCTCGTACCAGACCTACCAGATCCCGCCCGACGTGGCGGCCGGCGCGCCGGCCACGACCGACGACGACCAGACCCAAGAGGACCTGTTCGCCGCGATCCAGTTCCGCCACCCGATCGGCGACCACGGCTCGCTCTCGTTCGGGCCATCGTACAAGCGCTCGCGCATCCGCGACTTCGGCGACCCGGCGAACGACTTCGCCTACGGCATGGCCCTCAACCCCGGCGCGCCGGCCGATTGCGCCGGCGCGCTTCACGGCGCTTCCTATCAGACCGGCAGCTGCGCGTACTCGCTGCGCGACGACCGCACCGCGATCGACGTGGGCGGCAACCTCGACTACCAGAACCAGAGCGCCAAGCACACCGTCGGCGCGGGCGCGTACTACGACGCGACGCACGTCGCCAAGGACTACGCGATCACGCTCCAGCCGGGCAACTTCCTGGCCCCGCTGCTCAGCCCGGCCACGCCCGATGCGCCGTACACGGTGGTCGACGACGCGCCCAACCTCGGGCACCTGAGCGTGGCCTACCTCCAAGACAGCTGGAAGATGGGTCCCGGCTGGCAGCTCGACTACGGGCTGCGCGGGGATGCCTTCGCCGTTGCGTCGACCCAGTTCCGGGCCGGCTTCGGGCAGGTCAGCCCGCGGGTCAAGCTGACCCGCTTCTTCGGCGCGCGCGACAGCGCGTACGCCTACTACGGCCGCTTCTTCACCCCGTTCTCGCTCGAGAACGTCTCGCCGAGCGCGGCCTTTCAGCTGAACCTGCCGCTGCAAGCCACGCCGGCCCAGTTCGACCTGCGGCCGCAGCGCGACTCGGTCTACGAGCTGGGCGGGCACGTCGCGCTGGGGCGCGGCGACCTGGGCCTGCGGGTCATGCAGAAGAACGCGACCGACCTGATCGACGACACCCAGGTCGGGACGACCGACCTGCACCAGGACATCAACTACGCGCTGGGCCGGATCGCGACCCAGACCGCCTACTACCAGCTCGGCCTGGCGCGCGGCGGGCGCTTCTACGCCGCGCTGACCCACACGTACGCGGCCAACAAGGGCTGCGAGACGCAGCTCCTGGCGCCGTGCTTCGGCGCGACCGCGGACTGGACGCCGGCCGATCACGACCAGCGGGTCGACCTGAGCGCCGGGCTGACCGCCAACGACCGCCACGACGGCTGGCTCGCGCTCGACGCCGAGTACGGCTCGGGGCTGTCCTCGGACGCCTGCCCGGCCGAGCAGGCCGCGCCCTGCAAGCGCACCCCGCACCTGACCTTCGACGCCGAGAAGGGCATCGCGCTGGGCCGCGGCATGGCGCTCACCCTGCGGGTCCGCAACCTGCTCAACGACCGCTACCTGGTGACCTACGCGAACGCCCAGGGCGACCACTACGCGCCGCCGCGCACGATCGACCTGGGCCTGCGCCTGAACAGCCGCTAGGCGGCGGGAGTCTCGGCCTCCGGGAGGACGGCGCGCACCACCGTGCCGCCGCCTTCCGCCGGCTCGACGTCGACGTCCCGGGCCAGCATCTCGACGATCGCCAGGCCGCGGCCGGACTCGGCGTAGGGATCGCGGCGCGGCGTCCAGGGCACGACCCGCAGGCCGGGACCGTGGTCGCGCACGACCAGCACCCGCCCGCGCGGGCCCAGCTCGAGCCGGACCTCGACCGCGCCGTTGGCGTAGCGGATCGTGTTGGCGACCAGCTCGCCGTAGATCAGCTCGGCCGCGTCGACGTCGCAAGGCGGCGCGGGCAATTGCTGCAGCCGATCCCGAAAGCTCCGCCGCTCGCGCAGCACGCGCTCCGCTTGGTCTCGCACTCTCCAGACGACTGCCACGTTGCTCCCCGCTCCCCTCACTCTTCGTACGTCATGGTACCGGCTTCGGGCCGCGGCGTAGCGCCTGGGATTGGGGGATTCTCGCGGTGGGAGTCAGGCCAGGCCTCGCTTGCGGGCCTCGTCGAGCAGCGCGCCGCGCGAAGCGACCCCGAAGGCGTGGAACACCGCCGCGATCTGGCGCTCGGTCGCGGCTGGGCCGCGGCCGAAGCGCGCGGCCAGCTCGGGCGCCTCGGCCCCGCTCCACAGGGCGCGGGCGATCTGGCGCTGGAGCGGCGAGAGCTGGCGCGGCATGGCCTCCTCGCGGGCCACCGCCTCGTCGACCAGCGAGATCAGCGGGCAGCCGGGGTAGTGCCGGGCGTGGGCCTGGGCCCGCAGCCGCCAGCCCTCGTCGCCGGTCAGCTCGGCCAGCCCCGCGGCGGCCAGCATGGCCCGGTAGTGGTGGCCGGCCTCGTCGAAGATCGCGTAGGCCTCGCGCAGCGCGGCGAGCGCGCTGCCGCGCCGGCCCAGGGCCTGGTCGATCCGGCCCTGGGCATAGCGGGTGAAGCCCAGCGTGCGCCGGTCGGCCGCCAGGGCCACGGTCGGCTTGAGGTTGGCCGTGCCCAGCGAGGCGTAGGCGGCGGCGTAGCGCTGGGCCCGCACGGCGTCGAGCGGGGCGTGCAGGGTGGCCAGCCAGACCAGGGCCTGGCGCTCCTCGCCGCGGGTGGACTCCCAGCGGACCTGCTCGGCCAGGCGGTCGGCTTCGGCCAGCTCCTCGACCGCCCGGGCCTCGTCGCGCGCCAGGCTCGCGACCTGGGCCCGGTCGAGGTGGGCCATGACCCGCCAAGCCGGGCTGGGGGCGAGCGCCAGGGCGTCCTTGAAGGCCCAGCGGGCGTGCTCGAAGCGGCCCCGCACGAAGTCGTCCCAGCCCAGCACGCGCAGCGCGGTGTAGCGCTCCGCCGCCAGGTCGGCCGTCCAGGGGATGCCCTCGAAGGCCCGCCGGGCCCGCTCGAGCCCGCGCGCGTCGGCGGTCTCGAAGGCCAGCCGGGCCAAGGCGTGACAGGTCACGGCCAGCACCGCCAGGTCGACCGGCTCGTCGCCCGGCGCCTCGGCGAAGTCCAGCGCGCGCGCGAAGTCGGCGCTCTGGGCGCGGTAGTCGCCCCGCCCGCCGTGCAGCCAGCCGCGCACCGCGTAGGCCGCCGCGGCGGTGCTGGGGTCGGGGTGGCTCAGGGCCAGGGTGACGTCGGGTGCGTCGGGGCTGAAGTCGCGCTCCAGCCAGCGCAGCCGGGCGGTGTGGTAGCTCAGCCGGACCGGGCCGTCCGCGATCCGGCGCACCATCTTGGCCGCGCTCGCGTAGCGGGCCCGGGCCGAGGCCAGGTCGTGCACGGCGGCATACGCCTTGCCGGCCGCCAGCGCGTAGGCGAAGCGGGCCGGCTCGCTCGCGAACAGGTCTTCCAGCCCGGTCAGCCAGGCCAGCGCGCCGATCGGATCGCGCCGCCCCAGCACCTCGGCCCGCAGCAGCACCGCCGGCTCGGCTCGCGGGGCCGGCCAGTCGCCGCAGCCCTCCAGCAGCTCCAGCGCCCGGTCGTAGCGGGCCGCGCGGAGCGCCAGGCGCGCCTCGCGCAGACCGGCGGCGGCGGGCGAATCGAGCGTCGCGAAGGGCAGCACGCCGGGCTCGCTAGGGAGCAGGCGAGCGGGGGATCTCGCCGAGGGTGTCCTCGGCGCTGCGCTGGCTGGAAGGGCTGGTCATCCGTGAAAAACCCCAGTTCGGAAACGGCGGCGGCCGCCCGGCCGCCGAGAGCTCGCGTCCAGCGAGCTCGCCGCCCGGTCGAAAACCGGGCGGACGCACCGTGGGCGACGCCCTCACCCCGTCTACCGAGCCGGCGGGCGTCTTCCGACCCGGTATACGAACAACTATCGGGTGGGGACCCGGCGCGGTCAACGCGCCCGCGGTAAAGAGTCGGTAATCATTCGGGTGACAGCTCGCTCGGCCGAGGATGACGAACGGGCCGCCGTACCACGCCGTTCGCGCCCCACGCGCTCGGGCTGCACGGAACCCCGCCCGGCACGGCGAAAGAGACGCCTCGTGCTGCTCCTCTCCGTGCTGCTGGCGGCGGCCGTCGCGACCCCGGTACCCAAGCCGGCTCCGACCAACCCCTTCAACCTCGACCCGGTCCCGGTGCGCAGTCCGCTGCCCTCGATCGGGTCGACCCGCTCGCGCCCCATCTGCACCGCGATTCGAACCGCCGTCGGCCCCGCGGTCAAGCTCGCCATGCAGAACGACCAGACCTTCGCCGGCTTCAAGAGCGCCCTCTACGACTACACGGTCAAGGAGAGCGAGGGCTCCAAGGACCTGCGCCTGATGCAGATGGACCGCACCGTCCAGAGCATGGTCAAGAACGTCGACGAGCTGGAGAAGGCGATCGGCTCGCCCGGGCTGGACATCCCGCGCACGGCCAACTCCGCCGACGCCCAGACCCTGCTCAAGCTGCGCGCCGGCCTGCGCGGCATCCTCGAGGCCCAGAAGGTCCAGCTCGACGCGATGAGCGGCTTCGTCGAGACCGAGCGGATGGGGCGCTTCGGGCGCCAGAGCGAGACCGAGAGCCAGATGAGCCGGGCGACCGGGCCGGACGTCGGCACGGTGCCCAGCGTGCTGGCCAGCCAGCCGCCCGCCTCGGGCTTCCTGCGCGACTCCTCGATCGTGTTCACCCGCCCGCCGGGCCACATCGCGGTGGACGACGCTCGCCTGCTCGACAAGGACCTCAGCCTGCTGCAGGCGTTCACCGGCAAGCGCGAGGACGCCGCCTCGGCGGTCATCATCCCGGCCGCGAACCGCTGCAAATAGCAGGAGTCGCCGGCGGCGAATCCGCGGCGGTCCTCGCTTCCGCTGCGGTCTGCGCCAGGCTGATAAGCGCAAGCCCCCGAAGGGCCTGATCCCGATGGGGGTTCCCCGCAAGCCGATCGAGCCTGCCACGCCCGAAGCCCAAGCGTTCCTCGAAACGGCGATGGAGCAGTACGGCAAGGCGACCTACAACTTCGCCTACCGGCTGACCGGCAACGAGGCGGACGCGCGCGATTTGGCCCAGGACGCGTTCATCCGGGTCTACCGGGCCTGGCGCTCCTTCCAGCCCGGGACGTCCTTCCTATCGTGGATCTACCGAATCGTCACGAACC
>JASLGJ010000315.1 GCA_030150085.1 Candidatus Elarobacter sp.
CCGTCGCGGATGCGGAACTCGACATGGGAGTGCCCGTTCGCGATGCCCAGCGCCAGCACGCCCTTCTCCACCTCGGCCAGCGCGGCGCTCAGCGTCGCTTCGTCCAGCCGGGCCGGCACGATGTACTCCAGCTCCTCGAAGTACGGCCCGACCAGGTCGTTCTTCTCAGCCACGCTCAGCACGTAGACCTGGCCGTCCTGCGCGAAGCACTCCGCGGCGTACTCCTTGCCCTCGATGTACTCTTCGACCAGGCTGCCCGAGAACTGGCCGACCTTCGCGTCGGACAAGCCGTCGAGGACGTCGCGGTTGATCTCGCCGATCGCGGCCAGCGCGGCGCGGAATCCCGCCACGTCGTCGGCGCGCACCACGCCCTGGCTGCTGAAGCCGCCGATCGGCTTGACGACGACCGGAAAGCGCAGCCCCGGCGGCAGCTCGCGCGCGTCGGCGGCGATCACCGCGAAGGCGGGCGAGTTGCAGCCGGCGGCGCGGAACGCGGCCCGCATCTTCGACTTGTCGCGCGCCAGCAGCGCGGTCGCAGGGTCGAGCCCGCGCAGGCCCAGCTCGCGCGCCAGCAGGGCGCAGAACAGCACGCTGGGCTCGTGAACGGTGAAGACCGCGTCGAAGCGCTTGCGGGCGTGCAGCTCGCGCAGCGCGCGCAGCGCGCCGTGCGGGTCGGCGTGGACGTCGAGCGCCAGGAAGTCGTTGTCGCCGGGCAGGTCGGCGGGGATGCGCGCGGACGGGGGATGGACGTTGGTCACCGCCGCGCCGAGCGCGGCCAGCTCCTGGAACGGGAACGGGATGCGGAAATTGGGATACAAGAACAGGATCTGCAACGCCTAACCTCCAGCGCTCGCCCTCAGACGGTGGGGGCCTGGGCCGCGACTTGGACGTACAGCGGCTCGTCACCGCTCGCGTCGCCGGCGGCGGCCGCGGCGCGCGCGTCCTTGGGCAGGTCGAACATGTGGCGGTGGGTCGGCCAGTCGTAGAACTCGAACTCGGCCAGCCGCTCGATCCGCGCCCGCACCGTCTCGGCCGGCGCGGCCAGCACGGACTCCTCGCCCGCCAGCGCGAGCGCCCACGGCACGCCGTAGGACGGCACGAAGCGGCCGTAGCAGCTCACGGCGGGAAAGTGGCCGCGCAGCCGGCGCAGCACGCGGGCGTTGAACTCGCGCGCGAACGGGTGGAGCTGGCCCGCGCCGGTCGCCAGCACGCCGCCGGGCGCGAGCACGGCGCGGATGCGCTCGTAGAACGACGTCGTGAACAGCGAGGGCGCGTAGCTGTCCGCGGTCGCGTCGGGCAGGTCGGCGATCACCAGATCGGCCCAGCCGGCGTAGCGGTCGCCGTGCTCGGCCAGCCATTGGACCGGGTCGGCGAACGTGAGCTCGTGCGCGAACGCGGGCGGCCGCTCGGGGAACATGTGGGGCAGGTAGTGGCGCGTGACGTAGCCGAGCGTCTCGTCGACGTCGACCTGGACCAGGTGCTCGACCTGCGGCAGCCGGGCGAGGACCTTGGCGATGCCGCCGTTGGCGCCGCCGAAGCACAGCACGCGCCGGACCGCGCCGTGGAGCGCGACCGCCGGCAGGATCAGCGACTGGTGGTAGATTCCCTCGTCGGCCTGGGTCGACTGGATGCACTCGCCCAGCAGCAGGGCCCGGCCGTAGTTCTCCAGCTCGACGATCCGGTAGGTCTGGATCTTCGTCCGCCCGCGCGCCAGCGTGCGCCGCTCGCGCAGCACGTGCCACTCGTGCGGCTGCAGCAGCTGGGCCAGGACCGCTCCCTCGCCGCCGCTCACCGCAGCTCCGCGACGATGCAGGCGTAGCCCAGCAGCCCGGCTTCGGTGACGTCGTTCTCGTAGCGCGCGAAGCCGAGCGCGGCGGCGTGGTACTCCGGCGAGGTGAGCCCGACGATCTGGGCCTCCAGCTCCTCGCGCACGGTCACCGACTTGCGCTGCCAGACGCGGAAGCTGTCGCTCAGGTCGAGGACGTGGGCGATGGCGAAGCCCTTGCGCTCGAGCAGCTCGCAGTACTCGTCGGCGGTGTACACGTACGGGCAGCACCAGGCGGTGGTGAGGCTGTGCCACTGCTCGTCGTCGATCGGGCCGGTCCGCAGCCGCTCCATGAAGGCCAGCTTGCCGCCGGGGCGCAGCAGCTGCGCGCAGCGCTCGAACAGCGCGCCGGCGTCGAAATGGCAGAACGCCCCGGTGCCGTAGATGCCGTCGAAGCGCTCCTCGAACGGATAAGCGTAGATGTCGCCGTGCACGAACTCCGGCGCGAACGGCAGGCCGTCGAAGGCCGCCGAGCGGGCCCGCCCGATCGGCACGGTCGAAAGGTCGATGCCGGTCATCCGCCAGCCCAGCGCGCGCGCCATGTGGGCCGCCACCAGGCCGCGCCCGCAGCCGACGTCGAGCACCCGGCTGCCCGGCGGCAGGTCCATCGCCCGCCCCATCAGCACCAGCTCGCCGGCGCTGTTGTCGCTGAACTGGCCGATGTACTGGTCCGCGCCGAACACGTGCGGGTAGACGAGGTCGTGGACGTCGACGTTGTCGGCCATGATCTCGTCGTAGATCTTGCGCACGCCGGTCATGTCTTCGCTGCCGACCGGTCGCGAGAGCTGGCTCACCGGGCGTCCTCCAGTTCGAGCGTGATGCGCCGCTCGGCGTCGGCGGCGGCGTCTTCGGCCTGCAGCCGGGCCCGAACGTCCTTGGGCAGCAGGAACATGTGGTGGTGGGTGATTCCGTCGTAGAGCCGCAGCGGCCCGGCGACCTGGTCGGCGATCCGCGCGTCGATCTGCGCCGGCGACTGCGCGAGCGGGTGGTAGACCTGGTTGGAGCCGACCGCGGTCAGCCAGAGCGTGCCGTAGGAGTGCGGGTAGCTGACGTAGCCGGTGACGTAGGGGAAGACGCCGCGCATGCGGCGCGCGATCGAGACGGCCAGCTCGGACGAGAACGGCCCGACCGAGCCGGCCCAGGTGACGAACGCGCCGGCCGGCGAGAGGTGCTCGCGCACCGCGCTCATCAGTTCGTGCGAGAACACCTCGCGGGACGGCGAGCCGGGCAGCGGCTCGTTGACGTCGTTGACGATCAGGTCGAACCGCTCGCCGCACGCCGCCAGGTAGTCGTGGATGTCGGCGATGACGATCTCGACCCGCGGGTCGTCGTGGTAGCCCTGCGCGATGTGCGGGAGGTAGCGGCGGGTCAGCTCGACGATCGAGGCGTCGATCTCGACCTGCACCACCGCGCCGACCGGCTTGTGCTTGAGGACCTCGCGGATCGCGCCGCCGGGCCCGCCGCCGATGACCAGAACGCGCCGGCACTCGTCCCCCAGCAGGGTCGCGAACGGGTGGACGATGCTCTCGCTGTAGATGTACTCGTCACCGGCCAGGTGCTGGATGCGGCCGTCGAGCAGCAGCCCGCGGCCGTAGGCCTCGGTCTCGACGATCTCGATCCCGCGGCCGCCCGCTCCGTAGACCCGCTGCGTCACGCGGTGGCAATGGAACTCGCCGGCCGCGATCTGCTCCCGGGTCCACTCGGCGGAACCGTTCACACACCGTCTCCGAAGTACGACTCCCCGGCGCGGATCAGCTCGAGGTCGCCGTCGCGGCGCAGCAGGTACTCGGGCGGCATGGCCTGGCCGAGGAACCGCGTGATCATCGCGTAGCAGTAGCTGCCGGCGTTGCGCAGGGCGATCCAGTCGCCCACCTCGACCCGCTCGAGAGCGGCGTTCTTGGAGATGAAGTCGCGCGAGTACGTCGTGCAGCCGACGATGTCGACCGGCAGGTCGAACCCGCCCGCGCTCTCGCCGCGCACGATCGAGACGGGGTTGTAGTCCTCGTAGAACATCGCGCGCGGGATGAGCGTGGCGCTGGCGTTCACGCAGACCAGGTAGCGGTCGGGGCGCGCCTTCACGTCGGTCACCTGGGCGTAGAACGAGGCCGTGCTGCCGAACATCGAGCGGCCGGGCTCGAGGATCAGCTTGATCGCCCGGCCGCGGCGCGCGGAGTAGGCGTTCAGGCGGTCCGTGATGGCGTGCTTGTAGGTCTCGAAATCGAAGCGCGCGGCCTCGATCGGGAAGCCGCCGCCGGCGTCGATGAACTCCAGGTCGGGGAAGCGGTCGGAGAGCTCGAGGGTGCGGTCGATGCCCGCCAGCAGGTCGTCGAGCAGCGTCACGTCGGTGCCGAGATAGACGTGCGTGCCGTTCAGCTTCAAGCCGAACTCGGCCGCGATCGCGAAGATCTCCTCGAACTCCGACTCCAGCACGCCGATCCGGCTCTCCAAGCCCAGGAAGACGTTGTTCTTGGACTTCTCGTCGATGTTGAGCCGGATGCCGACCTCGGTGTTGGGGTGCAGGCTGCCGTACATGCGCAGCTGTCCCGGCGAGTCGATGTTGACGCGCACGCCCAGCTCGCCCAGGAGCTTCATCGTCGGCCGGTTGATGCCGGTGCTCGCGAAGATGATGTCCGCGGGCCGGAAGCCCAGCGACAGACCCAGGTCCAAGTGCTTGCGCGAGTTCACGAACAGGCCGAAGCCGGCGTCCTTGAGGATGCCGAGCAGGGTCGGGTTGTCGTTCGCCATCGAGGCGAAGTGGATCGACGTGTGCTCGTACGGAAACGAGGCGAAGCGCGCGATGTTCGTCGCGATGAGGTCTTCGTCGTACACGTAGAACGACGAGTCACCCAGCTTCTCGCGCGCCTCCATCAGCTCCGCGACCGGCGCGGCCTCGGTGATCGATATCGACATGGACTTCCCCCTTGCCGACTACACCGGCCGGCAGCAGAAGTGCGTCTGTTGCAATGAGCGCGACAGATGCGCGCAGCCGAACGACGCGTTACCGCGACGACGATCGCGGACACGTACCGCTGCACTGGAACACCCTGTGGCCTCGCGCTATTACGCGAGGTAAAAGTCGAAACCTCTCGTCAACCCGTTTCGCTACGACCCGCTCGGACACGGCGGGCGCGGAGTCTCAGTCGGCGCGGAACGCGTCCTTGAAGCGGTCGAAGAACGACTTTTCCTCTTCGACCTGGTCGCCGCGCAGGCGGGCGAACTCCTCGAGCAGCTCGCGCTCGCGACGGCTGAGCTTCTCGGGCACGACCACGTGCACGGTGACCAGCTCGTCGCCCTTGGTGCCGCCGCGGATGCTGGGCATGCCGCGCCCGCGCAGGCGGTAGGTGGAGTTGCTCTGGGTGCCGGCGTTGAGCTGGAGCGGCACCTCGCCTTCGAGGGTGGGAACGAGGATCTCCGCGCCCAGCGCGGCTTGAGGGAAGCTGATCGGCACGTCGACCTGCACGTCGAGCCCGTCGCGCCGGAACCGGGCGTGGCGCGCGACGGTGAGGTACACGTAGAGGTCGCCGTCGGAGCCGCCCCGCAGGCCGGCCTCGCCGCTCCCGCTGATGCGGATGCGCGAGCCGTCGTCGACGCCGGCCGGAATGCGGACCGAGAGCGTCTTCTCCTGCTCGACCCGGCCGCGGCCGCGGCAGGTCGCGCACGGCGACTGCACGATCTGGCCTTCGCCCGCGCAGCGCGTGCAGGTCGTCTGGGTGACGAACTGGCCCAGCGGCGTCTGGCGCACCTGGCGCTGGATGCCGCTGCCCTTGCAGACGTCGCAGGGAACGATCAGCGTCCCCGGCTCGGCCCCGTTGCCCTTGCAGGTGGCGCAGGTCGAGAGGTGGCGGAAGCCGATCTCGCGCGTCGTGCCGGCGTAGGCTTCCTCGAGCGTGATCTCGACGTCGTAGCGCAGGTCGCTCCCGCGCGCCGGCCCGTTGCGGCGCTGCTGGGTCGTGCCGCCGCCGCGCGCCGCGCCGAAGAACATGTCGAAGATGTCGCCGAAGCCCTCGGCCGCGCCGAACGGGCCGAAGCCGCCGTCACCGCCCATCCCGCCCTGCACGCCGGCGTGGCCGTAGCGGTCGTAGTTGGCCCGCTTCTGGGAGTCCGAGAGGACCTCGTAGGCCTCGTTGATCTCCTTGAAGTGGCTCTCCGCGGCAGCCTTGTCCTCGGCCACGTCGGGATGGTACTTGCGCGCGAGCTGGCGGTACGCGCGCTTGATGGAGGAGTCGTCGGCGTCGCGGGGGACGCCCAGGACGTCGTAGTAGTCGGTCGGCACAGTCAGCTTATCGGATCTCGAGATCGGCGAGGTGATCGCCCAGGTGGCGCGCCGTTCCCGACGCGATCGCGATGAGCCGGCCGTAGGGCATGCGGCGCGGCCCGAGGATCGCGAGCATTCCCACCCCGCGGTCGCCGAAGCGGTACGGGACGGTGACGACGCTGCACTCGGAGAGCTCGTCGGCGCGCAGCTCGTGGCCGATGCGGACGTGCGGAGACTGGTCGACCGGGCCGTCCGAGGCCAGCTCGTCGGCGATCAGGTCGTAGAGGGTGCGCTGCTCCTCGACGATGCGCAGGATCGCGCGCAGCTTGCGCAGGTCGTGGAACTCGGGCTGGTCGAGCAGGTTCTGCGCCCCGGCGGCGGCGATCTCGGGCTCCTCGGTCTGGCGGGCCTGGGCGAACGCGGCGTGGACCGCCTCGCGAACCTGCGCCCCGACCGCCAGCTCGGCGCAGACCGCGTCGAGGTCGGCCCGGGTGACGTCCTCCATCACCCGCCCGCCGAGCCTTGCGTTGAGGGCGTTCGAGAGCCGGGTCAGCTCGTCGGCCGCGACCTCGCTGCGCCACTCGAACACCCGCTGCGCCGCCACCCCGCCCGAGGTCACGACGACCGCCAGGCTGGTGCGCGGCGAGAGCCAGAGGAGCTGGACGTGCTTGAAGGCGTGGCTGTCGCGCGAGGGCGCGATCGCGATGGCCAGGTTGCCCGACAGGCCCGAGAGCAGGCGGGTGGTCTGGTCGATCACCTCGCCCAGGT
Source organism: Candidatus Elarobacter sp. (assembly GCA_030150085.1). Taxonomy (GTDB): domain Bacteria; phylum Vulcanimicrobiota; class Vulcanimicrobiia; order Vulcanimicrobiales; family Vulcanimicrobiaceae; genus Vulcanimicrobium. The sequence goes on from JASLGJ010000315.1 coordinate 6,849, forward strand.
CGCGCGAGGCCTCGCGGAACTCGTCCCGGATGCGGCGGGTGTCGTCCTTGGTCAGGGTCTCGGGCTGCAAGAGGCGGTCGACATAGGTGCGGTAGCCGGCGTCGGAGGGGACGCGCCCGGCCGAGGTGTGCGGCTGGACCAGGTAGCCGCCGGCCTCCAGCTCGGCCATCTCGTTGCGGATGGTGGCCGAGGAGACGCCCAGGTTGTACTTCTGGGAGAGCGTGACCGAGCCCACCGGTTCGGCCGTGTTGATGTACTCGTACACGACCGTGGCCAGGATGAAGGCTTTGCGCTTGTCGAGCTCGGGCTTCTCGTTCATGGTGAGCTTAGCAGTCCTCGCCCGGGAGTGCCAGGCGTCACCTCAGCGTACCACCCCGGTGGGCGGGGGTCAAGGCAGCCCGCCGGTGTCCCGCCGGGCGACCGTCGCGGTGGCCTCCGAGAGCACGATCCCGTAGAAGACGACCGTGCCGAGCAGGCCCTCCCAGAACGGCTGGACGTTCTCGGCCCCGGTCACCGGCACGACGACGTCGTTGAGCGCCCACCAGACGACCAGCCCGTAGCCGATTCCCCACAGCAGCGAGGTCGGCGCCCGGCGCATCGAGCCGAAGCGCAGCGCGAGCAGGCCGTAGACGACCCCGAAGGCGGCCGCGACCAGGAAGTACAGGACCGCCCCCAGGGCCGCGACCGGGAAGGCGTCGGGGGCGCCGCGCAGCGGCGGCAGCGCGCGCGGGATCTGCGCGAAGAACGTGCCGAGCGTCGTCTCGTGGAGCCACGCGACGGCGACGACCGCGTAGAACAGCGCGCTCGTCACCCCCGCGATCAGGCCGCCGTACAAACCGTAGGACCATCGGGCCATGTCGCGGTCCTCCCCTTCGGTATCGAGGGGCCGCCGACCCGCGAAAACGAATGCCGCGGTATGTCGACGCCCACGCACAGCGATGCCATCGAGGCGCTCTTCAGCGAAGCGCGCCGCTTCCCGCCGCCGCCGGAGTTCGCCGCCCAGGCCAACGCCAAGCCGGGCATCCACGAGGAGGCCGAGCGGGACTACCTCGCCTGGTGGAAGTCGTGGGCCGACAAGCTCGAGTGGATGACCCCGCCCACCCAAGTGCTGGAGTGGGAGGAGCCCTTCGCGCGCTGGTTCGCCGACGGCGAGCTCAACGCGTCGGTCAACGCGCTGGACCGCCACGTCCGCGCGGGCCGGGCGGCGAAAGTGGCGTTCTACTACGAGGGCGAGCCGGGCGACCGCTGGAGCGTGACCTACGGCCAGCTCCTCGACGAGGTCTGCCGCTTCGCCAACGGCCTGCGCAAGCTGGGCGTGAAGAAAGGCGACCGGGTCGCGATCTACATGCCGATGATCGTCGAGCTGCCGGTCGCGATGCTGGCCTGCGCGCGCATCGGCGCGGCGCACTCGGTGATCTTCGGCGGCTTCTCGTCCGACGCGATCGTCGACCGCGTCAACGACTCGCAGTGCGTGGCGCTGATCACCGCCGACCAGGGCTGGCGGCGCGGCAAGAAGGTGCCGCTCAAGGCGACCGTCGACGAAGCCATCGGCAAGGGCCTGCCCTCGCTGAAGCACGTGATCGTGGCCAAGCGCGTCGGCGACCCGGTCGACATGGCCGCGGGGCGCGACGTGTGGTGGGACGACGTCGTGAAGGACCAGCCCTCGGCGTGCGAGCCCGAGCCGATGAACGCCGAGGACCTGCTCTACCTGCTCTACACCTCGGGCACGACCGCCAAACCGAAGGGCATCAAGCACACCACGGGCGGCTACCTGACCGGCGTCACCGCGACCCACAAGCTCGTCTTCGACCTGAAGGAAGACACCGACGTGTACTGGTGCGCGGCCGACATCGGCTGGGTGACCGGGCACTCCTACATCGTCTACGGCCCGCTCTGCAACGGCGCGACCAGCGTGATCTACGAAGGCACGCCCGACTACCCCGACAAGGACCGCCTGTGGGAGATCGTCGAGCGCTACAAGGTCACGATCCTCTACACCGCGCCGACCGCGATCCG
>JASLGJ010000344.1 GCA_030150085.1 Candidatus Elarobacter sp.
CCGGCGTCGGCGCGATGGCCGCGCTGCGGGCGCGAGCCGCCGCTTCGGGCGACCCGGCGCTGATCGCCGCGGCCGCCGCGGCGGAGCGCGCGTACGACACCCTCGCGCTCGACCGGGCCGCGCTCCAGAGCCGCCTCGCCGCCGCAGCGGCCAAGGCCGAGCGCGAGACGGCCAGGGCCAAGACCCTCGGCCGGGTCGCCGAGACGGTCAACTCCTCGCTGGAGCTGGCGATCGTGCTGCGCAGCGTGCTCGACACGGCGGTCGAGGTGATGAAGGCCGAGCGCGGCTTCCTGATGATCGCCGACGAGACGGGCGAGCTGCGCCTGACCACGACCTACGGGATCGACCGGGCGACGGTCGAGGGCGACGACATGCGCCCCTCGCAGACCACCGTCCGGCGGGTGTTCGAGACCGGCGAGCCGATCGTCACCACCGACGCCCAGCAGGACCCCCGCTTCAACGTCAACCTCTCGGTGCGGGCCCTGCGCCTGCGCTCGATCGTCTGCGTCCCGCTCAAGGTCAAGGCCCGCACGATCGGGGTGGTCTACCTCGACTCGCGGGTCGCGGCGGGCCTCTTCTCGCGCCAGGACCCCGACCTGCTGACCGCCTTCGCCAACCAGGCCGCCCTGGCGATCGAGAACGCCCGCCTGTTCGACCAGCTGCGCGCCCGGCTGGACGAGATCGTCCGGCTCGAACAGCTCCAGGCCCGCGTGCTGGGCTCGATCACCAGCGGCGTGATCACGGTCGACGGCCGGGGCGCCATCTCGACCTTCAACGACGCGGCGGCCGAGACGTTCGGGGTCAGCGGCGCGCTGATGATCGGCAAGCCGGCCCGCGCGCTCGAAGCGCTGATCCCCGGCATCACGACCCTGCTCGGCCAAGCCTCGCTGCCCGCCAAATCGGCCGAGGTCTACGCCAACCACCCGACCCGCGGCGCGCTCGCGCTCGAGGTCCGCATCGCCTCGGTCGACCTCCCCGACGGCACCGCGGTGCTCGGCCACGCCATCGCCCTCACCGACCTCACCGAACGCCGCAAGCTCGAGCGCCTGCACGCCGCCGACCTCGCGCAGCGGGTCGCGATCCGCGACGCCTTCTCGCGCTACCTCGCCCCGCACGTCGTCGAGCAGCTCATGCGCGCCCCCGACGGCGTCGCGCTGGGCGGCGAGCGCGCCACCGCGACGATCCTCTTCGCCGACATCAGCGGCTTCACCGAGCTGGCCGACCGCCTGGACGCCGAGCGCGTGGTCGAGATCCTGAACCGCTTCTTCAGCGCCGCGGTGCAGATCGTGTTCGAGCACGACGGCCTGCTCGACAAGTTCTACGGCGACGGCCTGATGGTGGTCTTCGGCCCGCCCCGCGTGCGCGACGACGACGCCGCCCGCGCCCTCGCCGTCGCCGCCGCCCTCCACGAGGCCGCCGCGACGATCGAAGCCGACGGCAAGCCATTGGGCCTAGCGATCGGCATCGCCACCGGCGAGGTCGTCGCCGGCCACATCGGCAGCCCGCGCCGCATGGACTACACCGTCATCGGCGACGCGGCGAATCTCGCCAGCCGCCTCCAAAGCGCCGCCCCCTCGCGCCACACCTACATCGACGACCGCACCTACGAGCGCCTAGCCGAAAAACCCGCCGCCGAACGCCTCGTCGCCAAAATCCGCGGCAAAGCGGAACCGGTCACGATCCACGCGATCGCCTGAACCGCGCGCGCCCACCCACCGTGCCTGGTCGCGGGGTGCGACGTCGCCGGGGCGGAGGCTTCGTGGCGAGCGGAGCGCAGGATGCGCGAGAGCAACGCCACGACGCAGCGAGGCCCGGGCAAGATGCCCGGGCCTCGCGTCTCCGCCCCGGCGACGTCGCACCCCGCGACCCCGCCACAACCGCTAAGCGACTAGCGCTTGGAGAACTGGAACCGCTTGCGCGCCTTCTTGCGCCCGTACTTCTTCGACTCTTTCTCGCGCGGGTCGCGCGTCAGGAGCCCGTTGCGCCGCAGCGGCTCGCGCAGCGACTCGTCCATCTCGAGCAGCGCGCGCGCGATCCCGTGCCGCACCGCGCCGGCCTGGCCGGCCACGCCGCCGCCCGTGCACTTGACGTCGACGTCGAAGCGCGAGAGCGACTGGGTGACGTCGAGCGGCTGGCGGACGATCATCTGCAGCGTCGGGCGCGGGAAGTACTCGTCGACCGGCTTCTTGTTGACCGTGATGACGCCCTGACCGAGGGTCAGGCGGACTCGCGCGATGCCGCGCTTGCGGCGGCCGGTGCCCTGGAAATTGTCGGAGGTCTGCATCAAACGAGAGCCTTCGGCTGCTGCGCCGCGTGAGGGTGCTCGGGACCAGCGTAGACGTTGAGGCGGGTGAGCTGCACGTCGCGCATGCGGTTGGTCGGCAGCATGCCGCGCACCGCTCGCTCGATCAGCCGCTCGGGGTACTTGTCGCGCACCTGCTGGGCCGTCTCGGTGCGCAGGCCGCCCGGGAAGCCCGAGTGGCGGTGGTAGACCTTCTGAGTCCACTTGCGCGGGGCGAGCTCGACCTTGTCGGCGTTGATCACGACGACGTGGTCGCCGTCGTCGATGTGGGGCGTCCAGGTCGGCTTCGTGCGGCCCGAGAGCGCGCGAGCGATCTTCACCGCGAGCGTCCCGAGGCGGTGCCCGGTCGCGTCGACGATGAACCACTCGTGGTTCGTCTCGGCCGTTTTCTGTTGGTACGTGCGCATGCTGGTCCGTCGGAACGTAAAGGACGCCGGGGCGGGGCCCACGGCAACCTGAGAAGTATACGGCTCAGACCTGCCGGAAGTCAACCGCGGCCAGATCGGCCAGCCCGGCCGGGTCGAGCAGGACCAGTCCCCGCAGCCGGGCCCCGCGCACCAGCCCGGCCCGGGCCAGCGCCGCCACCGCGCTCGAGCAGGACTCGCGGGTCGTGCCGGCCAGCCCGGCCAGATCCTCCTGCGAGAGCGGCAGGTCGAGCCGCAGCCCGCCGCCCGGCAGGGCGCTGCCGCCCTCCTCGGCCAGCTCGAGCAGCGCTGTCGCCACCCGGGCCTCGACGCCGGCCCGGCTGAAGGCCTCCAGCTTGCGCTGGACGCGCAGGGCGCGGCGGGCCAGGCTGCGCGCGATGCGGGCGTAGAGGCCCGGGTCGGCCGCGCCCCGCCGGGCCAGCGCCTCGGGCGCCAGCACCAGGACCCGGCCCGCGGTGACGGCCTGGGCCCCGCTCTCGGCCGAGCGGTCGCCGAACAGCGAGCCCGGGGCCAGCACCTCGCCCGGACCGGCCAGCACGAGGGTCACGTCGCGCACGAACGCGGCGTGGCGGAAGACCCGGAACCAGCCCTCGAGCACGACGGTCACGGTCGAGACGCCGAGCGGCACGACCTCGCGGCGCGCGACCCGTGCGACCCGGCCCTCGCCGGCCAGCCGCTCCAGCTCCTCGCGGGTCAAGGCTCCCACGGGAACTCTCTGCGCCGCCGGAGCGTCGCGCCCCCGTCGCGAACCGGCGCGCATGGACGTGCACGGCCCGGCGGAGATCTTCGACCTGCCCGAGAGCGAGATCGACGCGCTGCCGTTCGGCCTGATCGCGGTCGACCGCGCGGGCACGATCGAGCAGTACAACGCCTACGAGTCCAAGCTCTCCCGGCTCTCCAAGGAGCGCGTCACCGGGCGCAACTTCTTCACCGACGTCGCGCCCTGCACCGCGGTCAAGGAGTTCCAGGGCCGCTTCGAGCGCTTCGCCTCGGAGCCGGGCGACGGCGCGGAGTCGTTCGATTTCGTGTTCCCGTTCTCGTTCGGGCGGCAGGTCGTCAACATCACCTTCCTGCGCAGCGCGAAGAGCCGGCAGATCAAAATCCTCGTGAACCGCTACGACGAGTAGCTCCGCCGGCCGATAGATCACGTACCGTGACCTCGCTCGACATCGTCCTCCTCGCCGCCGCGGCCGCGCTGCTCGCGGC
>JASLGJ010000354.1 GCA_030150085.1 Candidatus Elarobacter sp.
GGGCTGGCGCTGGGGCCGCGGCTCATGGGGCGCCCGGCGGCGGCCGAGGCGGTGCGCGTCTGCGGCTCCAGCATCACCGAGCGGCTGGAGCGGGACGTGGTGCGCTCGTACGCCGCCGCGAACGGCCTTCCGGCCGCGCGCTTCGGGGGCCCGGACGCGGGCGGCTGCGACGTGCGCTTCGCGGCGCGCATCGGCCCCAGCGCGGCGGCGGTCGCGCACGACGGGATCGTGGTCGTGGTCAACCCGCAGAACGGCCTGGCGCAGCTGAGCGAGGACCAGGTGCGGCGCATCTTCAGCGGCCAGGTGAGCGACTGGGCCCAGGTCGGCGGGCAGCCCGGCGCGATCGTGCCGATCCTGCCCGACGAGGCGAGCGACGAGGCCCGCGCGCTCGGCGCGACCCTCCTGCGCGGCGCCAAGCCGGGGGCCGGCGTGCGCCGCCTGCCGTCCAGCGCCGACGTCACGCGCGAGGTCGCCGGCGCGAGCGGCCGGCGCGAGGTCGGCGTGGTCGCCTTCAGCGCGGCGGTGCCGGCCAAGGTGCTCGCGCTGCGCGGCGCGCCCGTCCCCAGCGTGCTCTCGATCGCCGCGCACCGCTACCCGCTCGCGCTGGCGATCACGGTCGACGCGGGCGGCGGCGCGCGCGGCGGGGCGAGCGGGCTGGTCGACTACGCGCACTCCGAGCAAGCCCAGGCGATCGTCGTGCGCGACGGCCTGATCGCCCGAAAGGGGTTCTGACATGCGAAGCGTTCGCCGTTCGCTCGCGCTCGCCGTCCTGCTGGCCTTCGGCCTGGGCCTCGCGCCGGGCGCGGCCGCGCCGCAGCCGACCCTGCTGATCGGCGCGGTGGTGGCCCAGACGGGCTCGCTGGCCAACGAGGGCCGGCTCACCAAGGAGGGCTACGACTTCTGGGCCCGCTACGTCAACGCGCGCGGCGGGCTGCGGGTCGGCGGCCAGCGCTACGCGGTCGAGATCCGCTACGCCGACGACGAGTCCAGCCCGCCCAACACCGCGCGCCTGGTCGAGAAGCTGCTCGACACCGACCGGGTGCAGTTCTTGCTCGGGCCGTACGGCTCGGCCGCGACCTTCGCCGCCGCCACGGTGGCCGAGCGCCGCCAGGTTCCGCTGGTCGACAGCAGCGGTGCGGCGGAGCGCACCTTCAACCAGGGCTACCGCTACACGTTCGCGGTCCTCTCGCCCGCCCGCAAGTATCTGGTCGGGATCATCGAGTTCGCGGTGCGCCGCAAGCCGCGCCCGCAGACGGTCGCGATCAGCGCGGCCGGCGACGCCTTCTCGCTGGAGGTGCAGCAGGGCGCGGTGCAGTCGGCCAACGACCACGGCATCCGCGTCGTGTACGCCGAGCACTACGGCGACGACCCGGCCTCGGTCGCCGCGGCGGCGAGCGCGATGGTGGCCGCCAAGCCCGATCTCGTGCTCAACGCCGGACACCTGCAAGACGCGCTCCAGGTGCACCGCGCGCTCAAGGAGCAGCACGCCGCGGCCAAGCTCTACGGCTACTCGGTCGGGCCCGACACGCCCGAGTTCCGCGCCGCGCTGGGGGCCGACGCGCAGGCCGTGCTGGGCAGCGCGCAGTGGTCGCCGGCCGTGACCTACAAGGGCGAGCCGGGCTTCTACGCCAGCGCGCGGGCGTATGCGGACGCGTTCGCGCGCCAGTTCGGCCACCAGCCCGATTACCACGACGCCGAGGCCACGGCCGCTGCGCTCGCGCTGCAGTACGCGCTGCAGCGCGCCGGCACGACCGACCGCGAAGCGGTTCGGAACGCGCTCGCCGGCCTCGACGTCGTGACGTTCTTCGGTTTGCTGAAATTTGACTCGCGCGGCACCAACCCGTTCAAGCCGATGGTCGTCAACCAGATCCAGGGCCCCAAGCTGGTCACGATCTATCCCTACCGGCTGGCCGACGCGGCACCGGTGTATCCCGCTCCGGCGTGGAGCCGTTGACCGCCGTCACACGTTAGCCGAAGGACCGCCTGCGCCAGGTCCAGAACATCGCCTGCCCGCGTCGCCGCACGCAGTTTGTAGCCTTCTTTCGAATCCTGGGTGGGGTGACCCGCGATCGAATCCGACGCCCGCGCGTCGCACCGCCGACCTCTCGGCGCGATCGTTAACGTCCCTTTAACCCGACGTGCGAGAGCCGGCATGCCGCGCAGCCGCGATTCGTTGCCAATAGGGTGAATTTGAATGGACCAGCTCGCACTCGACACGGCGCTGTGGAGGCAATTTTCGACTGCCGCGATCTCCGACGCGCTCGACATGCTCGGCATCAACGGCGGCTGCCACGGCTTGATTCCCGTCGTGCCCGGCCCGATGACGGTCGGCTCGGCCTACACCGTGCAGTTCGAGCCGGTCGCGGCGGGCGAGCGCGCGCCGGCCGCCGAGTTCATCGACGACGTGCCGGCCGGAAGCATGGTCGCGATCTCCAACCACGGGCGCACCGACTGCACCGTCTGGGGCGACCTGCTCGCGCTGACCGCGCAGCAGCGCGGCGTGGTGGGGACCGTCATCGACGGCGTGTGCCGCGACGTGGCCGCGATCTCCGCGCTGGGCTACCCGCTGTGGGCGCTGCGCGGCTACATGAAGTCCGGCAAGAACCGGGTCAAGATGAGCGCGCGCCAGGTGCCGGTGACGCTGGGCGGCACGCGGGTCGAGCCGGGCGACGTGGTCTGCGCCGACGCCAGCGGCGTGCTGGTCGTGCCGGCCGCGCGCGCCGCGGAGGTGCAGGACCTGATCGTGCGCATCGGCGAGATCGAGCGCCGCATCGCGGACGAGGTGCGCGCCGGCGTGCCGCTGCGCGAGGCGCGCGCCCGCCACAAGTACAACGAGCTGGCGCTCTCGCTCGCGCGCGGGACGTAGCCGTGGCTGCGCGGCCGGCCTCCGCCGTGACCCTGCTGGACTGCACCCTGCGGGACGGCGGCTACGTCAACGGGCACGACTTCTCGCTCGACACGGCGCGTGACTTGATCGGACACATCGGCCGGGCGAGGATCGACTACGCCGAGATCGGCTACGTTCGGCGCGGTCCCGGCGCGAGCGCGCGCGGGCTGGCCGGGCACTGCCCCGAGCACTACGTGCGAGCCCTGGCCGAGGTGCGCGGCACGGTCGGCCTGGCCGTCATGGCGCACCCGGCCGACCTGCGCCCGAGCGACCTGCCGCGCCTGCGCGAGCTGGGGGTGGCGCTGGTGCGCATGCCGCTGCGGCTCGAGCGGCTGGACGCGGCGCTGCCGTACGTGCAAGCCGCGCGGGCCTGCGGGCTGGAGGTCGCGCTCAACGTGATCCGGATCAGCGAGCTGGGGCGCGCGCACCTGCTCGGCGCGCTGCGCCCGCTGGCGGGCTGGGGCGTGAGCGCGCTCTACCTGGCCGACTCCAACGGCGCGCTCGCGCCCGCGGCGGTCGGGGCCCTGGTCGAGGAGGCGGTCGCGCTGCTGGGCGTTCCGCTCGGCTTCCACGCCCACGACAACCTCGGCTTGGGCCTGGGCAACACGCTCGCCGCGCTGGACGCGGGAGCGAGCTGGCTCGACGGCACGCTGGGCGGCATCGGCAAGGGCGCGGGCAACGCGCGCCTGGAGCTGCTGGCGGTCCACCTCCAGCAGCGCGGCGGGCGGCGCTTCGACCACCGCGCGCTGGCCGCCGCCGCGCACGGCGTGCGAAGCTACAACCACCCCCGCTTCCTCGAGCTGTACGGGAGCGCGCTGGCCGGCGCGCTCGACCTCAACCTCGAAGGACTCGCCGCCGTCGCGCCCGGCGCCGGCGAGCCCGCCGCGCTCCTGGCCGCGCTGCAGCAGCGCCTCGAAGAGCGCGATCTCGCCCCCCTCGGAGGACCCACGTGACCGACTTCATCGCGACCCTCGACCGGATGATCCACGAGCGGCGCAAGATGACCAGCCCCCTCTACCAGACGATCATGTCCGGCAACGCCACCCCGCGCCTGCTGCGGAACTTCGTCGTCCACCGCTACCCGATCAAGGCCTTCTGGACGCGCAACATCCTGGGCATCGCCTCGCGCGTGCCGGACTACGCGCTGCGCGTCGACCTCGTCGAGAACATCTACGAGGAGGAGACCGGCAACCTCTCGCACTCCAAGCGCCACCTGCAGTCGTTCGCCGACTTCGGCTACGCCGTCGGCGCGACCGACGAGGAGATGCAGAACGGTCCCCTGCTGCCCGAGACCAAGGCCGTGATCGACCACAACGTCGAGGTCTGCAACGGCACGCTGCACTTCACCGCGGGCGTGGCCTCGGTGCTGCTGCTGATGGAAGGCCAGCCGCCGATCACCGCCGGCAAGGCCAGCATGCTCTCGGTGATGCGCGACGTGTACGGCCTGCCTCCGGAAGGCGTCGACTTCTTCGTCCACCACGCGTCCTCGGACGCCGGCGCGAGCGGGGTGAGCGAGCTGGAGGACGACCACGCCGCGACCGCGCGCGAGCTGCTCACCCGCTACTGCGACACCCCGCAGCTCCAGGAGCAGGCCGTGTTCTACCTCGGCCGGGCGCTGGAGCGGCGCCACGCGCACTTCGACGCGATCCACCGCTTCTACGACCCCGCCGAGGCGCCGTTCCGCTACGGCGCGCAGCCCGCGCTCGCGGCCCGCTAGAGACCGGAGAACGATCCTGCCGCCCCGCATCTGCTACCACGCCGGCGCCTACGTGCCGCTCGACGAAGCGTCGGTCGGCGTCGGCTCGCTCGCGCTGCGCTACGCGCTCTCGGTGTTCGAGGGCATCCGGCTCTACGTGCCCGAGGGCGGCGGCCCGCCGCGCGCGTTCGAGCTGGAGGCGCACCTGGAGCGCCTGCGCGGCTCGGCCCGCCTGATGACGCTGCCCGATCCCGGCATCGACGAGATCCCGGCCATCATCGAGGAGCTGGTCGCGCGCAACGAGCTCGCCGCCGACGCCTACGTGCGCCCCAGCGTCACCGCCGCCAACCCGGGCGACCTGGGCACGCGCGCGCAGAGCACGCTGACCGTCACCATCGGCCCGATGGGGCGCAAGTCCTGGATCGCCGACGAGAAGCGGATGAAGCTGCAGATCGGCTCCTGGCGGCGGCCCAGCGACGCCGCGTTCTTCGCCGCGGCGAAGAACATCTCGAACTACGCCGGCCCCTACGTCGCGCACGCGACCGCGGTGCGGGCCGGGTTCGACGGCGTGCTGCTGCTCAGCCCCGACGGCAACCTGTGCGAAGCGCCGACCGCCGCGGTCTTCGTCGTGAAGGACGGGGTGGTGAGCACGCCCCCGCTCGCCGACGCGGTGCTGCCCAGCATCACCCGCAAGGTGGTGCTGGAGATCTGCGCCGAGCTGGGCATCCCGCACCGCGAGGTCTCCTTGTCGCGGGCGGACGCCTATCTCGCCGACGAGGCGTTCCTGTGCGGCACGGGGCTGGAGTTCGGGCCGATCGGCTCGTTCGACGGCGTCGAGCTGCGCGACGCGGTCGCGATCCCGGTGCTGCGCCGGATCATGGCGGCGTACTTCGCGCGGGCGCGCGCGGCCCGCACGCCGAGCGGTGCCCTTGCGTGATCGACTGGCACGCCTACGCGCGCGGGCTGGCGGCGTTCACCAGCCCTGACGGCGGCGCGCCCGGTGCGGACGCGATCGCCGCGCGGGTCGCGGCGTGGCCGAAGTTCCAGAACACGCCCTACGCGGTCTCGCCGCTGCCGCTGCTGACCGGCGGCGCGGCGTGGCGCGCGCACGCGGCGCGGATCGAGCGCTACGTGGCGATCCTGGAGCGGGTGGTGGAGCTGTACCGCGCCTCGGCCGAGGTGCGGGCCTACATCGGCCTCGCGCCCGGCGAGGAGGCGCTGGCGCTGCTCGACTCGGGCCTGGCGCGCCAGGTCGCGGTGGCGCGCATCGACGGGTACCTGCGGGCCGAGGACGGCAGCCTGCGCATCCTGGAGAACAACGCCGACGCGCCGGCCGGAACGCTCTTCACCCCGCGCCTGAACGCCTTCGTCGACGACCTCTCCGGGGCGCGCCTGGCCGCGGCGGGCGTGGCGCTGCACCCCTTCCCGCTCGACGGCGAGGCGGCGATCCTGGACTGGTTCCGCAGCGCGTACCGCACCTGGTCGGGGCGCGAGGGCGTGCCGCGCCTGGCGATCCTGCAAGAGACCGGCAAGGCCAACGTCGAGAGCCGCGAGATGGCGGCCGCCTTCAGCGCGGCCGGGGTGCCGGCGCTGATGTGCGACCCGGGCGAGCTCGTCATCGAGGGCGGCGCGGTGCGCGGGCCCGACGGGCCGGTCGACGCGGTCTGGAACAAGATCAACACCGTCGGCTGGCGCCGCTACGCCGCCGCCAACCCCGAGGTCGTGCGGCGCTGGGGCGAGATCGTCGCGCGCAAGCTGTGCCTGCACCTCAACCCGTTCGCGGCCCGCTTCGTGATCGAGAGCAAACGCTCGCTGGCGCTCTTGCACGAGGAGCGCTTCGCGCCGCTCTTCGGTGACGACGAGCGCGAATTTCTGGCCGGCGTGCTGCCCTGGGCCGCCAAGCTCGAGCCCGGCAAAGACGTCGCGTTCGGGGGCGCGCGGGTCGACCTGCGAACGCTGGTGCTCGAGCAGCGCCACCGCTTCGTGCTCAAGGAGCCCTACGACATCCGCGGCGACGGCGTCACGGTCGGGCGCTCGTGCGATCAGCCGGTGTGGGCGGAACGGGTCGCGCGCGGTTTCGCCGAAGGCAACATCGTGCAGGAGTACATCGCCCCGCTCAAGCTGCCGATCGTCGCGCCCCAGACGGGGACGGTCGCGCCGATGAACGTCAGCCTGGACTCGTTCGTGTTCGGCGGGCGCTGCGTGGGGCTGGGCTCGAAGGCCAGCTTCAACGACCGCGTCAACCTCTTCCAGGGCGGCCAGAAGCTGGCCGTGCGCAGCACGGGTTAAGCGCATGCGGATCGAGCGTATCGTCCTGACCATCCGGCGCGCCGCGCTGACGCGGCCGTTCGAGAACCGCTGGCAGCGCTTCGAGCGCTGGGACAAGTTCCTGGTCGAGGTGGTGGCCGACGGGGTGAGCGGCTACGGCGAGTGCTCCGCCATGCCGACCCCGTACTACAACTACGAGACGGTCGAGACGGCCTGGTGGGTGACCCGCGCGTACCTCGCCCCGCTGCTGCTCGGGCGCGACACCGACCCGCGCGACGCCGCCGCGCGCTGGGCCCACGTCCACGGCTACGAGGAAGCGAAGGCCGCGCTGGAGTGCGCGCTGTGGGACTGCGAGGCGCGTCTGGCCGGGCGCCCGCTCTACGACCTGCTGGGCGGGAGCGCGGGGCCGGTGCGGGCCGGCGCGACGGTCGGCATCCACTCCACGCCCGAGGGCGTGGCCGAGGCGGTCGGGCGCGCGGTGGGCGAGGGCTTCGGGCGGGTGCGGGTCAAGATCCGCCCCGGCTGGGACGTCGCGCCGCTGCGCGCGGTGCGCGCGGCGTATCCCGACGTGCCGCTGCTGGCCGACGCGAACGCGGGCTACGACGAGTCCCACGCCGACCTGCTGGCCGGGCTGGACCGCTTCGGCCTGCTCGGCCTGGAGCAGCCCTTCGCGCCCGAGCGGCGCGAGGCGACGCGCGCGCTGCAGGCCCGCATGGACACCGCGATCTCGCTCGACGAGGGCATCAAGACCGTCCACGACGCGGAGTGCGCGCTCGCGCAGCGGTCCTGCCGGATCGTCAACATCAAGCTCGGGCGGGTCGGCGGGATCGCCAACGCGCAGCGCATCCTGGCGCTCTGCCGCGAGGCCGGCGTGGACGCGTTCGTCGGCGCGAAGTACGACTTCGGGATCGGGCGCTGGACCAACATCGCGTTCGCGACCCTGCCCGGCATCACGCTGCCCAGCGACGTCGGCCCGAGCGCGCGCTACTTCGCGGACGACCCGAGCTTCCCGGCGGTCCGCTTCAGCGCGCCCGGCAGCGTGGCGCCGCTCGATGCACCCGGCATCGGCGCGCAGCTCGGCCCCGGTGAGACGGTGAGCGAGCTGGTGCTCGACGCGAGCGATGGCGCGCGCACGGCGGTCGAAGCCGTGCCGATCGCCGGCGCGGTGAGGTGAGCGCGAGCCTGCGCGTCGCGCTCGGCGGTTTGGCGCACGAGTCCAACACGTTCGCCGGCGCGGTGCTCGGGCTGACCGCGTACGACGACTTCGTGGTGCGGCGCGGGGACGAGATCGTGCGCGCGTTCGCCGGGACGGCGACGTACGTCGGCGGGTACCTCGATGCGTGCGCGGAGGGCGATGGTTCGTCCGGTGCGGGCGATGGTTCGCCAAGTGCGGGCGGCTGCGTGATGCTGCCGTTCTGGTACGCGCGCGCGGAGCCGTCGGCGATCGTGGCCGACGCGGCGTTCGAGCGGCTGCGCGCGGAGTTCCTCGGCGCCCTGGAGGCGGTGCTGCCGGTCGACGTGGTGCTGCTGGAGCTGCACGGCGCGGGGACGGCGGAGTCCGGCCCGATCGACATGCGGCTGCTGGCCGGCGTGCGCGCGCTGGTCGGTCCCGCGGCGGTCGTCGCGATCACGCTCGACCTGCACGCGAACCTGCCGCCCGCGGTGACCGCGCTGGTCGACGTGGTGGTCGGTTTGCACGAGTACCCGCACGTCGACATGGCCGCGCGCTCCGCGCGCGCCGCGCGCATCGCGCTGGCCCAGGCCCGGGGCGAGCTGCACGTGGTGAGCGCGTACGAGAAGCTGCCCCTGCTGCTGCCGCCCTCGACCACCGACGCGCCGCCGGGCGCGCTGATCAAGGAGTACGCGCGCCGGGTCGAGGCGCGCCCGAACGTGCTGGCCTGCAGCGTCTTCCACGGCTTCCCCTACGCCGACGTGCCGGACGCGGGCGCGGCGGTCGCGGTGCTGGGCACCGGCTCGCCGGCCGCGCTGCGCGACCAAGCGCGCGAGGTGGCCGCCTGGCTGTGGAGCGAGCGCGCGGCGTTCGCGCCGCG
>JASLGJ010000356.1 GCA_030150085.1 Candidatus Elarobacter sp.
GGCCATCGTCGCGACCACGCTGTGCGGCTACACCGGGCCCACCCGCGGCACGCCGCTGCCGGCGCTGGAGCTGGTCCGGGCCTGCGCGGCGAGCGGCGCGTTCGCGGTCTGCGAGGGCGGGGTCGGCACGCCGGCCGACCTGCGCGCGGCCTTCGCGGCCGGCGCGCAGGCGGTCGTGGTCGGCACCGCGATCACCAACGTCGACGTCCTGGTGCGCCGCTTCGCCGCCGCCGCGCCGCGCTGAGCACCCGGAGCCCGCTTCCACCGCCACTTGGCCGAGGGATCGGCGCACGAAGCGCGGCTGGGTACAGAGCCCGCAGGACGTGCGGAACGCTCGCGGGCCGGCGGGGACCGAGCGAGCGGACCTCCGATAGAAGTCCGTGCGCCCCGTTCACGACTTCTTCATAGTAGGAAGTCGTCACGGACCCCGGTGGAGAAGCCGCCGGGGTTACGGGACACGTAGCGGAGAGGATCAGTTGGCACAGCAGGTCGTCAAACCGAAGACCAACCTCGGCCCGGGCTTCTGGCCCGTCACGGCCGTCATCGCGATCGTTTCGGCGGTCATGGTCTACCTCGTGGTGACCAGCCCGCTCCCCATCGGGCTCGTCCAGGCCGGCGCGCCGGCCGGCTCGATCGACGACCTGTTCCGCTTCCTGGGCGCGGTCGCGGCGGTCATCTTCAACATCGTCACCATCTACACGATCTACTTCGCGATCGTGTTCCGCAAGCCCAAGGACGCGCCGGCGAACGCGATCGGGGTCCAGATCCACGACGCCCCGGTGCTCGAGTTCTGGTGGACCGCGATCCCCACCATCCTGATCGTGATCCTGGCGATCTACTCGACCAAGATCTGGAGCGACCTGCAGAACCAGCAGGGCGACGTGCTGACCGTCGAGGCGGTGGGCTACCAGTTCGGCTTCCAGTTCCGCTACCCCAAGCTGGCCCAGCCGACCAGCGAGCTGCACCTCCCGGCCAACACGCCGGTCACGATCCACGTCACCTCGCGCGACGTGATCCACGGCTTCTGGATCCCCGAGCTGCGCATGAAGGCCGACATGGTGCCGGGGCTGGTCAACACGATCCGCGTCACCCCGACCGTGCCCGGCACCTACCGCATCGTCTGCACCGAGTTCTGCGGCGTGGCGCACGGTGCGATGAAGAACGTCGCGGTGATCCAGAACCAGCAAGACTTCAGCAAGTGGTTCGCCCAGCAGGGCGGCGGCGGAGGCGGCGGGGGCGGAGCGGCCTCGGGCGGCGGCGCGGGCGGCGCGGCGATCGCGCTCGACCAGGGCAAGGCCGACGCCGGCCAGACGCTCTTCGGCCAGAAGTGCAGCGCCTGCCACTCGACCGGCCCGTTCAGCCAGAAGCAGGTCGGCCCGGGCCTGGGCAAGGTCTTCAGCGACCCCGACCATCCCAAGCTGGTCAACGGCGCGGACGCGACGCCCGCCAACGTGGCCGCGCTCATCAAGAACGGCTACCAGGGCGATCTGGGCGTGATGCCGAGCGCGCAGGTCAACCAGATCAACAACACCGACATCGCGAACTTGACGGCCTACCTCGTCAGCCTCTCGAAGAAGTAACGGAGAACCACCGGCCATGGCAACGCTCGCACCCGGGGTGAAGACCGGACCGTACCACGCGGTTCTCGACCACATCCACCCGGAACCGACCAGCTTCATCCGCAAGTACATCTTCTCGATCGACCACAAGGTGATCGGGATCCAGTACTTGATCACCGGCGGTCTGTTCTTCCTGATCGCCGGCCTGCTGGCGGAGATCATCCGCGCGCAGCTGCTCACCCCGACGGGCGCGGTGGTGAGCGCGGCGACCTACAACCAGGTCTACTCGATGCACGGCTCGGCGATGGTGTGGATGGTGATCATCCCGCTGGTCACCGGGGCCTTCGGCAACTTCGTGATGCCGCTCCAGATCGGGGCCCGCGACGTGGCCTTCCCCTGGCTCAACCTGCTCGCGTTCTGGATGTTCCCGGTCGCCGGCATCATCTTGTTCTCGTCGTTCCTGGTCGGCGCGCCCGACGCGGGCTGGACGGAGTACCCGCCGATCTCGCTGCAGGGCCCGCCCGGCACGACCATGTGGTGCATGGCGATCTTCCTGATCGGCGTCAGCTCGACGCTGACCGGCATCAACTTCCTGGTCACCATCGTCAAGATGCGCGCGCCGGGGATGACCTTCACCCGCATGCCGCTGTTCGTCTGGGCCCAGGTCGCGACCGCCGGGCTGTCGTTCATCGCGACGACGGCGCTGGCCGGCGCGCTGCTGGCGCTGTTCCTCGAGCGCGTCTTCGGGGTGCCGTTCTACGATCCCAAGCACGGCGGCTCGCCGGTGCTGTGGCAGCACATGTTCTGGTTCTACTCGCACCCGGCGGTCTACATCATGATCCTGCCGGCGTTCGGGATCATCTCCGAAGTGCTGACGACCTTCTCGCGCAAGCCGATCTTCGGCTACAAGATGATCGCCTTCAGCTCGGTCGCGATCGCGCTGCTGGGCTTCTCGGTCTGGGCCCACCACATGTTCACCTCGGGCATGGTGCCGTGGCTGCAGCTCCCGTTCATGATCCTCACCATGCTCATCGCGATCCCGACCGGG
>JASLGJ010000388.1 GCA_030150085.1 Candidatus Elarobacter sp.
GCGTCGCGCGCCGCCTCGCCGCGGCCGAGCACGAGCTGGCCGAGCTGGCCGGCAAGAGCGTTCCCGGCCGGCTGGTCGACGCGCTGGGGCGGCTGGCCGCCGAGCACGGGGTGGCCGAGCCGGACGGCACGGTGCGGATCGGGATCAACCTGACCCACAAGGACCTGGCCGACCTGATCGGGACCAGCCGCGAGACGCTGACCAAGGAGCTCGGCGTGCTGGCCGACGTGGGACTTCTGCGCGTCGCGCACAAGACGGTCATCCTGGTGCAGCCCAAAGCCTTTCCGTTCGCCCGCCGCCGTGACCCGCGCTGAGCTGATCGCCGCGGCGCTGGGCGCGGCCGCCGGCCCGCGGCCCAAGAGCGGCATCTGGGCCGAGGTCACGCTGCAGCGCGAGGGCAGCGCGCTGCTGGCGCCGTTCACCGTCGCGATCGCGCTGCACAACCAGAACAACCGGGTCGAGCGGCTGCGCTTTCCGACCGCGGACCTGTTCCGCATCGACGTGCTGCGCGACGACCTGCCGGTGTGGTCCTCGGTGACCGGGCACAAGCCGATCCCGATCACCCGCCAGCTCGACGTGCCGGCCGGAACGCTGCGCCTGGCCCAGGTGATCGTCGACTCGACCACCGACGACCGGCGCGCGTACGCGCCCGGCCGCTACACCGTGCGGGTCGCGATGCTGGGCACCAACTTCGGCGTCGTGGTCGACCGCCCGATCAGCTTCGACCCGCCCGACACGATCGCGCGCGCGCTCGCCGCGCGCCCCGGCACGGTGCTGACGATCGCGGGCGAGCCGTACGTCGACGGCCAGACGCCGCGCCTGCGCGACGCGACCGGCACGCTCCGCCTGTCGCGCGCGCTCGGGCTGCGCCCGGCCGGCACCTACGTGGTGCGCGGCTTCATGGACGCCTCCGGCGACGAGCGCGTGTTCGACGTCGGGCGCAGCGCGCCGGCGTTCGAGAACGCGCCCACCCCCGCCCCGCGGTCGTGAGCGCTCAGGACCAGCGCAGGAGCAGGCCGCACTCCACCAGCCCGGCGCCGAAGCCGTAGAGCAGCACCGTGTCGCCGCGCTTGACGCGCCCGTCGTGGAGCGCCGGCGCGAGCGCGAGCGGGATCGAGGCGGTCGAGGTGTTGCCGCACGAGCCGATGCTGGTCAGGGTGCGCTCGGGCGCGATGCCGGTGCGCTTGCAGATGGCCTCGATCATGCGCAGGTTCGCGCTGTGCGGCACGAACCAGTCGATCTCGGCGGGGCCCAGCTCCGCGCTCGCGAGCAGCTCGCCGACGCCGGCCGAGATGGTCTTGAGCACCCACTCGTAGACCGCGCGCCCGTTCTGGCGCAGGAACGGCTCGCGCGGCACGCCGTCGACGTCGGCGCGCAGGCCGGTGCAGTACAGCTCGCGCCCGGCCGCGCCGTCGCTGCCGATGCGCCGCGCGAGCACGGTCGGGCGCGGGTCGTCGCTGTTGCCGACCAGCGCCGCGCCCGCGCCGTCGCCGAACAGCACGCAGGTCGTGCGGTCGGTGTAGTCGGTGATCTTCGAGAGCGTCTCGCCCGCGACGACGAGCACCTTGCGCGCCCGGCCCGACGCGACCAGCGCGTCGGCGTAGTCGAGCCCGTACACGAAGCCCGCGCAGCCCGCGGCGAGATCGACCGCGCCGACCCGGCGCAGGCCGAGCCGGTCCTGCAGCCGCGCCGCGACGCTGGGGAAGCGGTAATCCGGCGTGACCGTGCAGGCCACCACGTAATCGACCTCGTCGAGCGAGCCGCCGTGGGCCTGGAGATCGCGCACCGCCGCGAAGCACATGTCGCTGGTGAACTCGTCGGGCCGGGTGACGTGCCGCTCGTGGATGCCCGTGCGGCGCACGATCCAGGCGTCGTCGGTGTCCACCATCCGGGAGAGGTCGTCGTTGGTCAGCCGTCGCTCCGGCAGGTACGTTCCCAGCGCGGCGATCGCGAGCGACGACCGGAACGTCCGCGCGCGGGCGGGGAGGACGGCGGTTTGCTGCATCCGTCCGCCCTTCGGCGCGCCGGACGCCCCGTCCTCAGTACGCTGGGAACGCTAGGAGCGGCCGGCCAGGTCGCGCAGCAGCGCGTCGTACAGGCGCTCGCTCGCCGCGCGCAGGTCGTCCAGATCGCCGTCGTTCTCGACCACGTAGTCGGCCCGCGCGCGGGCCAGGGCGGGCGCGATCTGGGCCGCCATGCGGCGCTCGACGGCCTCCCGCTCGGTCGCGTCGCGGGCCACGACCCGCGCGATGCGCACCTCGTCGGGCGCGATCACCACCGCCGTCTTGTCGCAGCGGCGCCAGAAGTCGCCCTCGAACAGCAGCGGCACCACGTGCACCACGATCCCGGGCGGGGCGGTACGCTCGAGCTCCTCGGCCCGGGCCCGCACGCGGGGGTGGGTGATCGCGTTGAGCCGCGCCCGGGCCGCGTCGTCGGCGAAGACGATCGCCGCCAGGGCCGGCCGGTCGAGCGCGCCGTCCGGCCCGACGGCCTGCGGCCAGAGCGCCCCGATCGCCGCCAGGCCGGCGGAGCCGGGGGCGACGACCTCGCGGGCCAGCAGGTCGGCGTCGATCACCGTCGCCCCCCGCGCGGCCAGGAAGCCCGCGACCGCGCTCTTGCCCGAGCCGATCCCGCCGGTCAGGCCGACGCGCAGTTTGTCCATCACCGCCGGAAGAGACGACGGGCCTCGTTCGCACGCCTTCTGGCCCGCGGCGAGAGTTTTCCGCACGCCCGCGCGCGAAGCGCCCGAGAACGATCATGCACGACGCCGACGCCAACGCCCCGACCAACGACCGCCTCGTGGACGCGCTTTCGACCGACGTCCCGACCGGCACGCCCGCGCCCGCCCCGGCTCCGCCTGCCGAGCCCGCCCCGGACGCCGCGACCGAAGGCGGTCCACCCGCCCAGCCGGAGGCGCCCGTGCGCGGCGACGGGCTCGAGCCCGAACGGCCCGTGGCACCGGGTGAGGCCGTCGACCAGAGCGATGACCGTCTCGTGAACGTCATGGCGACCGACGTGCCGATGGGCGCGCCCGTCCCCGATCCCGCGCCGCAGGCGCAGCTCACGCCGGACGCTCCGACCACGGGCGGCATCCCGGCCGTGGCGGGCGCCGGCCCGGCCCACTCCGAGACCGATCCGCAGGCCGAGGCCGTGCCTCACGCGCAGGCCGTGCCGCTCGCCCATACCACCCCCGGGCCGGACGCGCAGCCGGTCGGCGGCCCCGATCAGGCGCTCGAGT
>JASLGJ010000417.1 GCA_030150085.1 Candidatus Elarobacter sp.
CCGGCGTCGCGAGCGGGTCGACCAGGTCGCAGTCGCGGTTCGCGGCGCGGCAGGCGGCCAGCGCCTCGCGCACGCGGGCGAAGAGCGCGCCGTACTCCTCGGCGGCGAGCGGGCGGGCGTAGCCCTCGGGCGCGTACACGATCGCGGTGTCGGCCTCGCGCCGCGCGCTCGCCAGCAGCGGGCCGAGGCGCGCCAGCGTGCGCCCGATGCGCGCCGTCGCCACGCCTCGCTCCGAGAGCGCGGCCGGGCTGCCGTCCGCGCCGACGCCGTCGAGCGGGATCGCCGCGCCCCAGGCGTAGAGCGCGTTGCTCCAGGGGGCCTCCCAGCCGAACGGCGCGAGCGTGTCCTGGAGCGGAAAGTCGATCGCGCCCTTCGCGCCCAGCGCGATCAGCTCGCCCAGCGCGAGGCTGGTGTTGGTCGGGTCGGCGGGGCGCGGGACGGGGTTCTCCGCCGCGGCCAGCCAGCCGGCTTGGAACTCGCTCACCGCCAGCGGTCCGCGCCGGTTGGTGCCCAGCAGCAGGGTCGAGAAATCGAGCTCGCCGCGGTCGTGCTCGCCGATCGCGTCGGCGTCGCTCTGGTACCAGTTCCCCATCGTCCACACCGGCGCGGAGGCGGGCACGCGCATCTGGTAGGTGTTGATGAAGGTCGGCGTGAGCGGCCCGACGACCGCGCGCGCCTGCGTCTCGAGCCAGCGCAGGTACGCCTGCAGGTTCGGCGCGGGATAGGTCTGGTTGTCGGAGTACGCGGCCTGGTCGTCGTCGAGCTGCACCGCCAGCACGCGGTCGGCGACCGGGCGCACCTCATCCAGCGCGCGGTGCAGCCAGCGCGCCGCGTAGCGCAGGTGGGTCGCGTTGCGCAGCC
Organism: Candidatus Elarobacter sp.; assembly: GCA_030150085.1. Classification (GTDB taxonomy): domain Bacteria; phylum Vulcanimicrobiota; class Vulcanimicrobiia; order Vulcanimicrobiales; family Vulcanimicrobiaceae; genus Vulcanimicrobium. The sequence continues at coordinate 862 of JASLGJ010000417.1, forward strand.
ACTCCGCGGCCGCGTCGTCGGCGTGCGCGTTCTGCAGCGTCGCGGTGGCGGGATAGCGGCCTTCGAGCACGTCGTGCTCGGGCATCGCGTACTCCGGCCGCGACAGCAGCCAGGCCGGATAGCCGCCGTTGCGCCACTCGTTGCGGATCACCGGTCCCGGCCGAATGGTGAAGAAGAAGCCCAGCTCGCGGCCCAGCCGCAGCACCTCGCGCACGTTGCGGCGCGGGTTGGTGTGGCCGTCGAAATCGAACTCGCCGTCGGCGAGCTCGTGCCAGTTCCAGGGAATGTAGAGGTCGAGCGTGTTGGCGCCCAGCGCGCGCAGGGCGAGCATCGAGGCGCGCCAGTGCGAAGGCGGGATGCGCTCGTAGAAGAACGCGCCGCCGAAGAAGAAGAACGGCTTGCCGTCCACCCGCAGCTCCGGCTCGCCGTCGCGCTGCACCACCATCGCGTGGCCGAACGCCGGCCCCGCCGCGCCGGCGGCCCCGAGCGTGCGGGTCGTGCGGGTCGCATCGGCTGTGGCCGGTAGCGCCAAGACCACGCACGCCGCGAGCAGCGACGCGACCGAACGCAGGCCCACGCCTCGAATCATCCGAAGCGCCTTCGCCGTGAACGCGAACGACCTCTCGCGCCTGCTGCGCCTCGCCGGCACGCTCCGCATCGACTTCGTCGACAGCCCGGCGCTGGCGAACAACCCGCTGGGCGACCCCGCGACGCGCCCGCTGGCGGTCTACACCCCGCCCGGCTACGACCCGCAGGGCTCGCGCCGCTACCCGGTGCTGTACTGCCTGCACGGCTACACCGGCGACGTCGGCGGCCTGGTCGCGACCCGGGCCTGGGAGACCAACGTCGTGCAGTGGCACGACCGCCTGATCGCGCAGGAGCGGATGCCGCCCGCGATCCTGGCCATCGTCGACGGGTTCACCCGCCTGGGCGGCTCGCAGTACGTCGACTCGGTGCACAACGGCGCCTACGCCACCTACACCGTGCGCGACGCGGTCGGGCACGTCGACGCGCACTACCGCACGATCGCGCGCGAGGGCGGGCGGGCGGTGTTCGGCAAGTCGTCGGGCGGCTTCGGCGCGCTGCACCTCTCGCTGGCGCACCCGGGCACGTTCGCCGCCTTCGCCTCGCACAGCGGCGACACGTACTTCCGCTACGCCTCGCTGCGCAGCTTTCCCACCGCGCAGCGGGTGCTCGAGCAGTTCGGCTCGATCGAGGCCTTCGTGCTCGAGTTCGAGCGCCGGCCCAAGCGCCCGCAGCACTTCTACGAGACGATCGAGATGCTCGGCTACGCCTCGGCGTACTCGCCGCGCGCGGCCGAGCGCTGGGCGATCGACCTGCCCTGGGACGAGAAGACGGGCGAGATTCGTGACGACGTCTTCGCGCGCTGGCTGGCCTACGACCCGTGCGAGCGCGTCGCGGCGGGCAAGGACGCGCTGGCGCGCCTGCGCCTGCGCTACCTCGACTGCGGGCGGCGCGACGAGTACGGCTTGGACATCGGCGCGCGCGTCTTCGCCCAGCGCGTGCGCGACCTGGGCCTGGAGGTGCGCCACGAGGAGTTCGACGACGACCACCGCAACGTCGGCTACCGCCACGAGATCTCGCTCCCCGCGCTGGCCGAGGTGCTCGACCGGGAGTGAACGCGAATGCGCCGCGGAGGATTTCCGCGGCGCGTTTCGCTACTGGCTCTGCTGTTGCTGCTGCTTCTGGCGCAGCTCGCGCATCTTCTCGCGGCTGACCGAGAGCTGGAGCAGGAAGCGGCCCGCGTCGTTGGCACGGCGCATGCCGTTCGGGTTGCCCTGGCCGTCGGGACCGCGGCCCGGCCCGCCGGGGCCCGCGCCGTTGGGGCCGCCCTGCGGCATGTTGGCGCGCATGGTCTGCATCATCTTGTCGCGCTCGGCGAGCACGGCCTTCGCCTCGTCGGCGCTGAGGATGCCGTCGATCTGCGTCGCGGCCGCGCGCAGGTCGGTCTGCGTGCCGTTGTTGACCGCGTCCACGATCGTCTGCACGCGCGCCCGGTGGTCGGCCGAGAGGTCGTTGAGCGCCGCGGTCTTGGCGGCGTCGTGCGCCTGCTGCATCTGCGCGCGGGCGGCGGGCGGCGGCCCGTCTTGGGACTGAGCTTGAGCGGACTGCGCGCAAGCGCTGAGCGGCATGGTCGCCGCCAGCGCGAGCGCGAGCAAAGCGGGAGATAATTTCATGACCACAGCCTACCCCGCGAACCTGGTGCCCGGCTTTGGCTGGTCTTGAGGGCAGGTTAAGAACGGTCTGAAAAGCGATGAGACCAGGCGTGCGCCCGGTCTCATCGCGTGAAGGATAGGTCGGCGGGTCAGTAGGTCGGGGCGCCGGCCGCTTGGGTGACCGGGATGCGCTCGGCGTCCGGCAGGCCGGTGACGTCGTCCTTCACGCTCGCGCCGACGCCGGCCAGCTCGTGCGTCGCCTCGAGGGCGTGGCGCAGGTCGGCGATCAGGTCGCGCGCGCTCTCGATGCCGACCGAGAGGCGCAGCAGCGAGTCGGTGAAGCCGCGCCGGTCGCGCTCGTCCTTGGGGATCGAGGCGTGGGTCATCTTGCCGGGGTGGCAGATCAGCGACTCGACCCCGCCCAGCGACTCCGCCAGCGAGAACAGCTTGGTGTGCTTGACGAACTCGAAGGCGCGCGCCTCCGGCCCGCGCAGCTTGAACGAGACCATCCCGCCGAAGCCGTGCATCTGGCGCTTGGCCAGCTCGTGCTGGGGGTGCGAGGGCAGGCCGGGATAGTAGACGGTCGCGATGTCGTCGTGCTCTTCGAGGAAGGTCGCGACGGCGTGCGCGTTGCGCTCGTGCTCCTTCATGCGCACCGCGAGCGTCTTGGCCCCGCGCAGGGTGAGGAAGGCGTCGAACGGGCCGGGCACCCCGCCCATCGCGTTCTGGTGGAACTTGACCGACTCGGCGATCGCCTCGTCGCTGGTCAGCACCGCGCCGCCCACCACGTCGCTGTGGCCGCCGATGTACTTGGTCGTCGAGTGGACCACCACGTCGGCGCCCAGCGCCAGCGGCGACTGGAAGTACGGCGAGGCGAAGGTGTTGTCGACGACGACGAACTGGCCCGCCGTGCGCAGCGCGACCAGGGCCCGGATGTCGACCAGCTTCATCAGCGGGTTGGTCGGCGTCTCGATCCAGAACATCTTGGTGTTGGGCTTGATCGCGGCGCGGGCGGCCTCGACGTCGCTCAGGTCGAGGTAGGTGAACTCGATCCCGTACTTGGCGTAGACCTTGGAGAACAGGCGGTACGTGCCGCCGTAGAGGTCGTCGCAGACGATCGCGTGGTCGCCCGGCGAGAGCAGGCTGAGCACCGCGGTCGTCGCGGCCAGGCCGGAGGCGAAGGCGAAGCCGTGCTCGGCGCCCTCCAGCGCGGCGAGCTGCTCCTGCAGCGCGTTGCGGGTCGGGTTGACCGACCGCGAGTAGTCGTAGCCCTTGTGGACCAGCACCTCGTCCTGGGTGTAGGTCGAGGTGGCGTAGATCGGGACGATCGTCGCCCCGGTGGTCGGGTCGGCCTCCTGGCCCACGTGAATTGCGCGCGTCGCGAAGTCCATCGATATCCTCCGGGCCCGTCAACCGGGTGAGCGGGCCGTTTCGTTGCAGGCTGCGGCTAGGCCGTCTGGGCGGAGAGGAAGCCGATGATGTCCTGGCGGGTCACCACCCCGACCGGGTGGGCGTCCTGGGTCACCACGATGGCCGAGTTGCCCATCGTCAGCAGCTTGTAGGCGACCGTCACTTCGGTGTCGTGCTCGAGCGAGGGGAAGGGCCGGCCCATCACGTCGCCGATCGGCTTGTGGACGATGTCGGCGTGGTCGAACACGGCCTGCATCACCGCCACGTCGTTGATCGAGCCGACCACCTCGCGCCCGCGCATGACGGGGAGCTGCGAGATCTCGTAGCGCCGCAGCATGTCGAGCGCTTCCTTCACCGGCTGCTGCTCGGTGACGGTGATCAGGGGCGGCAGGGGGCGCTTGGCGTGCAGCACGTCGCCGACGGTGTCCTTGCGCCGCTCGTCCTCGAGGAAGCCGTTGGTGCGCATCCACTCGTCGTTGAAGATCTTCGACATGTAGCCGCGCCCGGAGTCGGGCATCATCACGACCATGATCGCGTCCGCCGGCAGCTCCTTGGCGACCCGCGCCGCCGCGGCCACCGCGGTGCCCGACGAGCCGCCGACCAGCAGGCCTTCCTCGCGCGTGATGCGGCGCGCCATGTGGAAGCTCTCCTTGTCGGTGATGCGGATGATCTTGTCGATCACGCGCATGTCGACGGTCTGCGGCAGGTAGCTCATGCCGATCCCCTCGACCTTGTACGACTTGGGCGTGTCGCCGCTGTAGATCGAGCCTTCGGGATCGGCTCCGACGACGACGATCTGGGAGTTCTTTTCCTTGAGGTAGCGGGCCGTGCCGGAGATCGTGCCGCCGGTGCCCATCCCGCTCACGAAGTGGGTGATGCGCCCGGCCGTCTGCTCCCAGATCTCGGGCCCGGTGCTGACGTAGTGCGCGCCGGGGTTCTGCGCGTTGTGCCACTGGTCGGGCTGGACCGCGCCGGGAATCTCGGCCGTGAGCCGGTTCGCCACCCCGTAGTACGACTCGGGCGAGTCGTTGGGCACGTTGGTGGGCGTGATGACGACCTCGGCCCCGTAGGCCTTGAGCAGGTCGGTCTTCTCGCCCGAGAACTTGTCGGGCATGACCAGGATGCAGCGGTAGCCGCGGATCGCGGCCGCCATCGCCAGGCCCGTGCCGGTGTTGCCCGAGGTGGCCTCGATGATCGTCGCGCCGGGCTTGAGGATCCCGCGCCGCTCGGCGTCCTCGATCATCGCCACGGCCGGGCGGTCCTTGACCGAGCCGCCGGGATTGACGTACTCCACCTTGGCCAGCACCAGGCAGCGCGCGCCGTCGATCACCCGGTTGAGGCGCACGAGCGGGGTGTGTCCGACGGCTTGGAGGGCGTTCTCGTAGTACGTCATGCCCGCGGCGGGCGGGTGCGGTTCGGTCATCGCCATGGCGTGTCGCGCTTCCGCAACTTCCGGGGCCCTGCCTGCGTCCAATCCTATGCTGACGGAGGAAGTGGCATGGCTACCGATTTTCGCACCGGCGCGTTTCCGCGCCGCGGGCGCGAAGCGCTCGACGACTACCTGTGGCTGGCGCGCGTCTTCGACAAGGCTCGCGCCGCCCGCAACGGCACGATCTACGACTACATCTACCCCTGCCCGATGGACCGGGGCGTCTTCGACCGCTGGGGCATCACCTCGCGCATGTTCGACGCCGCGCTGGACACCTGCGCGAGCGACGACGAGATCCTGGCCTGGGTGAAGGCCCGGGTCCCGGCTACGCGGCGCGACGAGGCCAACCGCTGGCTGCTCGAGACCAAGCTCGAGAACCTGGACCGCCAGGATGCCGAAGAGGGCGTCGTCCCGGCCTGACGCGAACGGCGAACGCGTGACACGCGCGCGTTTCGCCCTCCTGGCGCTCGGCTGCGCCCTGCTCGCCGCCTGCGGCGGCGGGCAAGTTCCCCCGGCCCAGAACTACGCCACGATCCGCGGCCGGGCGTACGACGCGGCGACCAACCAGCCCGTCGCGGGCGTCGGCGTGACCGTCGACGTCATCATCACCGCGACCACCGGCAGCGACGGCACCTACCGGCTCTCCAACGTGCCGATCGGGCAGTACGGGCCGCTCCAGATCCAGCCGCCCTCCGGCTACACCGTGCAGGGCAACCCGCTCTACCAGGGCAGCGTCGCCTCGGGCGAGACGATCACGGTCGACATCCCGCTGACCAAGTCCTGAGCTCCGGTGCGCGTCGTCGTCGCGCCGGACAAGTTCAAGGGCAGCTTGACGGCGGCGGACGTCGCCGCGGCGCTCGCCGCCGGGGTGCGCGACGTGTTGCCGGACGCGGAGTGCGTGCTTGTCCCGATGGCCGACGGCGGGGACGGCACGGTCGAGGCGTTCCTGGCCGGCGGCGCGCGAGCCCGGCGGCTGACGGTCACGGGGCCGCTGGGCGCGCCGGTCGAGGCGACGTACGCCCGCGACGGCGAGCTGGCGGTGATCGAGATGGCGGCCGCCTCGGGCCTGGCCCTGCCCGGCCCGCGCCGCCCGCGCCGGGCGACGACCTACGGCACCGGCGAGCTGCTGCGCGACTCGCTCG
>JASLGJ010000422.1 GCA_030150085.1 Candidatus Elarobacter sp.
GCGCGCGCCGCGGCGAGGTCGAGGCCGACGAAGCCGGCCAGCCCCGCGGCCAGCGCGACGCGCAGCGCGTCGACGCTTCCCAGCCGGACGCGCACGCGGCTCAGGCGCGCCAGGCCGTGCCCGGCCCAGACCACCGCGACCGGCAAGAACAGCGCGCCGTAACGCGACCAGAAATGGAACACGCTCGCCAGCGCGACGTACCCCGCCGCCAGGAACGCACCCAGCGCCAGCTCGTCGTACCGGCGCCGGCGCGGCCAGGGCGTGAAGACCAGCCCCACCAGCCCCAGCGCGACCAGCAGGCCGAAGCCGTACTCGGGCGACTTCAGCGTCACCGCGACGTCGCGCACGTGCTTGAGCTCGGAACTCAGCGCGGAGGCGAGCGTGCTCGCCGACGAGGGGCGCGGCATCCGGCCCGGGATCAGGTAGCGGGTGTCGATCTCGGGCCCGAGCGGCCGCCCGTCGGGCGCGACCGCGTCGGCCACGCTCAGGTAGGACGCGCCCCGGCGCAGCCCTTCGCTCAAGCGGAAGTTGATGGTGGACTTGCCTTCCAGCGCCAGGCGGCCCGAGACGGCGTACGTGTTGAGCAGCACCGGGACCGCGCAGAGCGCGGCGAGCGCGCCCAGCACGACGAGCGGCAGCACGCGCCGGCCCGGCGCGAACGCCGCGACGGCCAGCGCGGCCAGGGCGAACAGCGCGCCCTCGGGGCGCACCAGGTAGGCCACGCCGAAGCCGGCCCCGCACAGCGCCGCGTCGCGCGGCGACCAGCTCCGCAGCAGCCGCACCAGGCCCAGCAGCCCGGACGCCGCGGCGGTCGCGAAGGGGGCCTCGGTGATCGCGGTGGTCGAGGTCTGCACGCAGATCGGCAGCACCGCGGCGATCAGTCCGGCCCCCGCTCCCGCCCGCCGGCCGTACACCGTCGCGCCCACCGCGTAGGCCAGCCCCGCGAACGCCGTGCCGCACAGCAGCGCGATCCACAGCGCGGCGCTCTCGGGCGCGGCTCCCAGGCGCACGAAGGCCGCGATCGTCCACGGGTAGAGCGGCTGGTAGATCAGGATCGGCAGGCCGCGAATGCCGACCGGCCCGTGCCCCGCCGCGACGTTCTGCGCGATCCGCACGTACTCGGTCCCGTCCATGTCGATCGGCGCCTGCCAGCCCAGCGCGAGCACCAGCACGCGCACCGCGAGCGCCAAGCCGAGCACCGCGGCCAGCGCCAGTTCCGCCGTTCCGGGCCGCACGGCCGCTCGGCGCGCGGCGAACGGCGATTCGATGGCGCTCACCCGAGCATCGTACGAGCGAGCAGCGGGCGCTCGCGCCGTTCGAGTGGACCCGGGCGTGGGGACCAACGGGGAGGCACGAGGGTCGGCTGCCCCGTGGGCGTCTCACCGCACGGCGCGTACCATCCGAAGATGCGAGTCGTGAAGATCGCCGCCGTCCTGGTTTCGCTCGCCGTCGTTTCGGCGTGCGGCGCGTTCGTCTACCGCTGGCACGCCCAGAGCGACCGCCCCACGGTGGCGGCGCTGCTGAGCCGGGCCCGGATGCTGGCCGAGGTGCGCCTGCACCCCGCGCGCAGCGAGGAGCTGATCGCGCTGGCCCGCCTGTCGGCCTCCGCCGACGACTGGACGACCTTCGCGCACGACGACCGCCGCTCGGGCTTCCAGCCGCAGCCGACCGGCCTCAACCGCGACACCGTGGGCACCCTGCAGCGGCGCTGGATGCGCTCGCTGGGCGAGCCGGTGCGGGCCAGCCCGCTGGTGGCCGACGGCTCGGTCTACCTCGCCAGCGACAGCGGCACGGTGTACGCGCTCGACGCCGCGGACGGCACGCTGCGCTGGCAGCGCCGCATCGGCGACTCGGTGCGCATGACGCCCGCGCTCGTCCACGGCGCGCTGCTGGTCGGCTCGTACGGCGTCTTCGGCCCGGCCGGCGCGCAGCCGCACGGCGCGGCGTTCTACGCCCTCGACGCGCGCACCGGCGCGGTGCGCTGGCGCACCCCGCTGCCGGGGCTGATCCGCGCCGAGCCGGTCGTGCTGAACGGCACGATCTACGAAGGGCTGGCCGGGGGCGACGCGTTCAGCGGCTGCTTCGCCGGGCGGGTGGTCGCGCTGGACGAGCGCAGCGGCGCGCTGCGCGCGCCGGTCTGGCAGACCAGCGACCAGCGCAACGACGGGGGCGGCGTCTGGGGCCCGCTGAGCACCGACGGCAGCACGATCTACTTCGGCACCGGCAACACCTGCCGCAGCCTGGGCGCGGCGGCCTACGGCGACTCGATCGTCGCGCTGCGGCCCGACCTGCGGATGGTCTGGCACGCCTCGGCCGCGGTGCCGGGGGTCGACGACAGCGACGTCGGCGGCGGGGTCGCGCTGGTCGGGCCGCGGGCCTACGTGGCCGGCAAGAGCGGGTACCTCTACGAGCTCGAGCGCGCCAGCGGGCGCGTCCTCGCGCGGCGCGATCTGGCCCCGTTCGCGCGCAACGGCGGCAGCATCGGCACGCCGACCGGCGACGGCACGGTGCTGCTGATCAGCGGCGGCAACCAAAAAGATCCCGACCTCGCCGGCAGCGCCGCGGGCAGCGTGCTGACCGGCTTCGACCGCAGCGGCGGGGTGCTCTACCGGCTGCACAGCACCTCGGTCGTCAACGGCTACGCGGCGTTCGTGCCGGGGGTCGGCTTCGCCGTGCTCGACCGCCAGCTCGTCGCGTTCGACGCGGCCAGCGGCGCGCGGCTGTGGGCGGCCGACGTCGGCGACTACGCCTACGCCTCGCCGGTCGTGGTGCCCAGCGGCGTGTACGCGGTGACCAACGCCGGCGACGTGTTCGCCTTCGGCTCGCGCGCCGCCGCGGGCGCGGTCGCCGCGGTGCCGCGCTAGGCTACAGGCCGAGCGCCTTGCGCACCGCGGGGAGGTAGTTGCGCGACACGGGAACCTCGCTGCGCGCCTTGTCGTCGACCCGCAGCAGGTACGCCCCGCCGAAGTACGGCTCGACCTCGACCACCCGCTCGGGGTTGACCAGGTAGGCCCGGTGGACGCGCAGGAAGCCGCACGGCTCCAGGCGCGCGGCGGCGTCGGTCAGGCTGCCCTTCCAGCGCAGGTCGCCCGCGCCGACCCGGGCCGTGACGAGGTGCCCGTTGGCCTGCACGTAGCGGATCTCGGCGATCCGCACCAGGCGCTGGCGCTCGCCGTCCTCGAGCGCGACGCGCAGCGGCGCGGCCGGGCCGCGCGCCGGCTCGGGCGCCGTTCCGCGCAGCGCGCGCACGCGCTCCACGGTGCGCGCCAGGCGGGCCTGCGAGACCGGCTTGACGACGTAGTCGACCGCGGCCAGCTCGAAGGCGTCGACGGCGTGCGAGTCGTCGGCGGTGACGAACACGATCTGCGGCGCGCGCTCCAGCTTGCCGATCACGCGCGAGGCCTCGATCCCGCTCAGGCCCGGCAGGTTGATGTCGAGGAACACCACGTCGTAGGGCTCGGCGGCAAGCGCGCGCAGCGCCTCGACCGCGTCGCCGGCCTCGCCGACCTCGATCGCCGGGCCGATCCGCCCCAGCGCGTACACCAGCTCGCTGCGCACCAGCGGCTCGTCGTCGACGACCAAGGCGCGCACGCGGCCTCTCAGCGCGCCGCCGCGGGCATGCGCGCGGGGACGTGGAAGGCGACCGTCGTGCCGCGCCCGGGCCCGCTCTCGACGCGCAGCGCGCTGGCCGGGCCGAACAGCTTGATCAGGCGTTGGTTGACGTTGTCCATGCCGATGCCCAGACCGCGCGGCTTGGGATCGTACGAGAAGCCCACCCCGTCGTCGCCGACCGCGATCGCGATCCCGTCGCCGCCCGGCACGGGCCGGGCCGTCACGCGCACCGTGCCGCCCCCGCCCTTGGGCGCCAGGCCGTGCACGATCGCGTTCTCGACCAGCGGCTGCACCGAGAGCACCGGCACCAGCGCGAGGCGGGCCCGCCCGTCGACCTCGAACTCCACCCGCAGCCGCTCGCCGAAGCGCGCGTGCTCGAAGCGCAGGTACTGCTCGACGTGCTCGAGCTCTTCGTCGAGCGAGACGAACTCGCCGTGCGCGGCCAGCGAGTCGCGAAAGTACTCCGCGAAGTCCACCACCAGGTCGTGCGCGCGGGCGGCGTCGGTGCGGGTCAGCGCCGCGATCGTGGTCAGCGTGTTGAACAGGAAGTGGGGCGAGATGCGCGCGCGCAGCGCGTCGAGCTCGGCCTGCGTGACCAGCGCCGAGCGCGCGTCCAGCTCGGCCGCTTCGAGCGAGACGGAGAACACCCGCGCCAGGCCGACCGCGACCCGCTCGTCGTCGGGCGCGATCGGCGTCCCGGCGCGGTACAGCTTGAGCGCGCCGATCACCTGATCGCGGACCACGAACGGCGCGATCGTGACCGAGGTGAGCGGGCAGCCCGCCACCGGGCAGGCGATCTCGCCGCGCGAGCGCGCGGTGTAGGCTTCCCCGGTCGCCAGCGCCCGGTGGGTCAGCCCGGTCAGCGCCGGCCCGCCGACGAGGTGGTGGTCCTCGCCGCGCCCGACGTAGGCGAGCACCCGCTCGCGGTCGACCACCGCGCACGCGTCGAGCCCCAGGTTCGCATAGAGCAGGCGCGCGGTGAACTCGGCCGACTCCTCGCGCAAGCCGCCGCGCAGGTGCGGCAGCGCTTCGACCACGAGATCCAGGACGTCGTTCGTGCTCATGGGTGACCGCCGAGTCTTCGCCGCCTCGCGAGGGAACTCAGCCAGGCTTGCTTCGCCCGGCCGGAGTAAAGGCCCGAGTGAGCCGCTCCGTCGACGTTCTGCTCGCTCCGCCGTTCGCGGCCGAGGCATTGCGCGGTGCGCACGTCGTGGCGATCGACGTGCTGCGGGCGACGACCACGATCGTGACCGCGCTGGCCAACGGCGCCGCGGCGGTGGTTCCCGTGCTGGATCCCGAGGACGCGGTCGAGGTCGCCAAGCGCCTGGGGCGCGACCGCGTGCTGCTGTGCGGCGAGCGCGCGTCGGTGCTGATCGAGGGCTTCGACCTCGACAACTCGCCCGCGTCGTACCCGCCCGAGGTCGTCGCGGGCAAGACGCTGGTCTTCACCACCACCAACGGCACGCGCGCGCTGCGCGCGGGCAGCGCGGCGGCCTCGGTGCGCGCCGGCGCGCTGGTCAACCGCGTCCTCGGGATCCAGCACGGGAACCACCGCCGCGGCGCCGTTGGCCAGCGCGGTCACGATCGTGGTCGTCGCCCGCAGCACGTCGA
>JASLGJ010000373.1 GCA_030150085.1 Candidatus Elarobacter sp.
CCCGCACCTGGCCGCGCTGCGCGCCCGCGGGGTCGAGGTGCGCGCGGAGCGCGGCAGCTGCCAGGCCGCCGTGCCGGCGACCGACGACCCGGCCGAGGTCGGCCCGGTCGACTGCGTGATCGTCGCGCTCAAGGCGCACCAGATCGCCCCGCTGCTGCCCGCCATCGCGCACCTGCGCCATGCCGGCACGCGCATCGTCGCGATGCAGAACGGCATCCCGTGGTGGTACTTCCAGCGCCACGGCGGCCCGCACGAGGGGCTCGTGCTGCAGACCGTCGATCCCGGCGGGCGCCTCGCGGCGGCCTTCGATCCGGCGCTGGTCGTGGGCTGCGTGATCTACTCCTCGACCGAGATCGCGGCCCCGGGCGTGATCCGCCACATCGAGGGCACGCGCTACGCGCTGGGCCGGCCTGACGGCGGCAGCGATCCCGGGCTGGAGGCGATCGCCGCGGCGTTCGTCGCGGGCGGGCTCAAGGCGCCCGTCGAGCGCGACCTGCGCGCGCAGATCTGGGTCAAGCTGCTCGGCAACGCGGCGCTCAACCCGATCTCGGCCCTGACCCGCGCCACCCTGGCCGGGATGCTGCGCGATCCGGCCGTCGAGGCGCTGGCGCGCGAGATGATGGCCGAGTGCGTCGCGCTGGCTCGCGCCTTAGGACTGGAGCTGCCGGTCTCGATCGACAAGCGGATCGACGGCGCGCGCCGGGTCGGCGAGCACAAGACCTCGATGCTGCAGGACGTCGAGGCGGGGCGGCCGTTCGAGCTCGACTGCATGACCGGCGCGGTGGTCGAGCTGGGGACCATCCTGGGGGTTGCGACGCCGGCCAGCCGGCACGTCTACGCGCTGGCGAAGCTGCTCGACGCCACGCTGGGCGAAGGGCGGATTCCGCGCTAGCTGGCTTCGAGCTCGCGTTCTTTGGCGAGCTGGTAGCTCCAGGGCGAGACGCGGGCCTGGTCGACCGCGGCATCGAGCGCTTGGCGCGCGTCGCGCCTACACGCGCAGGGCGTCCGGATCTCGCCCGCGCAGCCGCGCTGGTCGTGGCGATCGAGGGAATGCCCGCAAGAGCACAGCACGAGGTACTTCATCGCGACCAGCGTACCGCGTGACGCGTGTCGCGTCGGTACGATGACGTACGAAGCCGTGCCGCCGCACGGCGCGGCGGCACGGTCGTAGCATGATAGGACTACGAGTGAGCGATCAGCGTGAGTACGCGCGGCGGAACGTCGCGTACGCGTAGGGGTAGTCGTAGTAGAACCAGTTGCGCAGGCTGCGCCGCACCAGCGCCGCGGCGGTGACCGGAGAAGCGCCTTTCATCACGTAGTGCATGCCGTCGAAGAAGTCCGCGCTGTAGACCGGATACGAGGCCATGACGCGAAAACCGGGCAGCGGCGCGAACGGCGTCGCGGTCCACTCCCACCCGTTGCCGATCAAATCGTGCACGCCCCACGCGCTCGCGCCGCGCGGTGACGAGCCGACCGGCTCGGGATCGTAGCGGCGCCAGCCGAAGTTGCCGTGCACGCCGGGGTCGGGCGCGGCGTCGCCCCAGGGCTGCGCGCGCTCCTCGCCGCCGGGCGTGCCGTACGCCGCGCGCTGGTACTCGGCTTCGGTCGGGAGCCGGCCGCCGCTCCAGGCGCAGAACGCCGCGGCCTGCTCCTGCGAGCAGTACACCGGCCAGGAGAGCGGCAGCGGCAGATCCTCGAACGCGCCCAGCAGCATCCATTCGCCGTCGCGCTGGAACCAGAACGGCGGCACCGGCCCGCCCGCGCGCACGAACTCCAGGTACTCGCCGTTGGTCACGTCGTAGGCGTCGAGCGCGAAGGCCGGCACGTCGACGACGGTGCGCTCGAACTCGTTGTCCCAGCCGAACGCGAGCGCGTCGCGGTCCGCGCCCAGCGTCGCGCGCCCGGCCGGGATCTCGACCGGCTCGCGCCGCGGCGGGGTTTCGTCGCGGTGCTCCGCGCGCGGCCCGCGCTGCTTGTCGCGCGCGAGCCGGTGGATGATGTACATCAGCGTCTCGTGGTGCATCTCCTCGTGCTCGAGGATCGTGTGCGCCGCCTCGGCCCGCACCAGGCTGGGGTTGCCGGGATCGTCGAGCACGGCGCCGGCGTACGCGGCGAGGATCGCTTCGTCGCAGCGCGCGCCGAAGCGCTCGATCTCCGCCCGCGAGGGCCAGGCGTCGCGCGCGTGCTGCTTCGCGGCCTCGGCGTCGCGCGGGTCGATGCCGCGGTAGAAGAGCCGCTCGAGCTCGGGATCGACCGACGGGCGGTGCAGCGCGTCGCGCACCAGCGTGGCGAAAGCGAACGCGGGCAGGTGGCCGGCGTAGAAGACGAACGGGTGGCGGAGCGGGATCGGCCGCTCCTCGTACGCCTCGGGCGCGATCAGCCCGAAGATCTCGGCGGTGCGGCGGCGCCCCGCGCGGTAACGCGCGGCCAGCGCCTGCCGGTCAACGTAGGTCGGAGCGAGCGTGTCCACGGTTGGGATTTACCCAGCCGGAAGCCGGTTTCCGCCCGCCGAGGCCTCGCCCGCTAGGCGATCCCGGCCGGGCGCGAGGCCAAGAACTCCGCCATCGCCGCGCTCTCCATCGGGCGGGCGAAGTAGAAGCCCTGGCCCAGGTCGCAGCGCAGCTCGGACAAGAACTCGAGCTGCTCGCGCGTCTCGACGCCCTCGGCGCAGACCTCCAAGCCCAGGTTGTGCGCCATGGCGATCACCGTGCGCACGATGATCGCGTCGTCGGGCTCGTCCATCACGTCGCGCACGAACGACTGGTCGATCTTCAGGCAGTCGAGCGGAAAGCGGCGCAGGTAGCCCAGCGACGAGTAGCCGGTCCCGAAGTCGTCCACCGAGAGCCGGATCCCGGCCCGGCCCAGCTCTTGCAGGATCTGCACCGAGAGCGCGGCGTCGCTCATCGCGACCGACTCGGTGATCTCGACCTCCAGCAGGCGCGGGTGCAGGCCGCTGCGCGCCAGAATGTCGCGGATCTTGCCGGTCAGCGCGGTCTGGTGGAACTGGCGCGCCGAGAGGTTGACCGCCAGGCGCAGCCCGGGCACCAGGCTCTGCCAGGCGCGGACCTGGCGGCAGGCGGTCTCGAACACCCAGTCGCCCAGGTTGACGATCAGCCCGCTGACCTCGGCGCTGGGGATGAACTGGTCGGGCGGCACCAGGCCCAGGCGGGGGTGCTGCCAGCGCACCAGCGCCTCGACCGCGACCAGCCGCTCGCCCGCCAGATCGAACTGCGGCTGGTAGTGGACCACGAACTCCTGGCGCTCGAGCGCCTTGCGCAGCGACTTCTCCTGCGAGATGCGGGTCGCCAGGCTCGCCCCCAGCGCGGGGGTGAAGAACTGGTGCGTGTTGCGGCCGCGCTCCTTGGCCCGGTACATCGCCACGTCGGCGTGCTTGATCAGGGTGTCGGCGTCGTCGCCGTCGGCCGGGTGGACCGCGATCCCGACCGAGGTCGTGAGGTACTGCTCGTAGCCGTCGATCAGCAGCGGCTGGTCGATCGCCGCGATCACCCGCTGGGCCAGCGCGTCGAGCCGCTCGCTGGAGGGATCGTTGCCGACCAGGACGATGAACTCGTCGCCGCCCATGCGCGCCACCAGCCCGTCGGTGCCGATCAGCGCGCTCAAGCGGTCGCCGATCATGCGCAGCAGGCGGTCGCCCAGCGGGTGGCCGAGGGTGTCGTTGATGTCCTTGAAGCGGTCCAGGTCGAGGAACATCACCCCGACCCGCGCGCCGGTGCGCATCGCTTCGGCCAGCTCGTCGCGCAGGCGCTCGGTGAACCAGGCCCGGTTGGGCAGGGCGGTGAGCTGGTCGCTGTAAGCCAGGTGCTTGAGCCGGGTGCGCGAGCGCCCGCGCTCGATCGCCGAGCCGACCAGCGCGCCCATGAGCTGCACCAGGTCGCGGTCGCTGGCGCTGAACGGCTCCGCGCGCGGCTCCTCGCCCGCGAAGCTGAGCGAACCGTAGCGCGTGCTGCCGACGTCGATCGCAGTTCCGATGTACGCCCCGGGGCAGTTCTCGCCCAGCTCCGCGTCGCCCAGATAGGGCACGCCGCGCAAGTCGTCGAGCGCGAGCGCGCCGTCGGTGCCCAGCGCCAGACGCGCCAGGCGGCGCGGCACCGGCTCGCCCGCGGTCGCGATGCTGCGGTCGGCCTGGGCGTCGTAGAGCGAGCCCGCGCTCAGGCCCAGCAGCCTGCAGCCGGCGTCGATCGTGGCCGCGATCTGGCTCTCCGCGGTCGCGTTCGCGGCCGCGGCGACCAGGTACAGCTCGCGCAGGCGCTCGCTCTGCGCCGCCGCCTCGGCCCGGGTCGTGACCAGGTCGGTCACGTCGTCGACCAGCGAGACGATCTCGAACCCGCCTTCGACCGGGATGTGGGTGTTGAACCAGCGGCAGTGCAGGATGCGCCCGTCCCGGGCGCGGTTGCGGTTCTCCGAGACGTTCGCGCGCGCCGTGCCGGTGCTGACCTCGGCCATCACCTGGGTCACGCGCGGCAGGTCCTCGGCGTAGACCAGCCCGAGCTCGCCGAAGCTCTTGCCGCGCACCTCGGCGAAGCTCCGGCCGAAGATCGCCGCCGCGCGCGCCGACCACTCGATGATCCGCAAGCGGTCGTCCCAGCGCACGAAGCCCAGCGACGAGTTGTCGGTGTACGCGGCGAGCTGGCGCTGGACGAAGGCCAGCTCGCGCCCGGCCCAGCCGGTGTCGGTCGGCCAGCTGCTCTCGCGCTCGCGGTGGAGGGTCACGCCGACCGCGTCCCGGCCCGCGATCCGGTGCGTCAGCACGCTGTAGCGCTCGCCGTCGCCGAACGGGGTCAGGCCGCTGGCGAACACCGAGTGCTCGACGAAGGCCCGCATGACGAGCCCGTCGAGCGCGTCGGCCAGCTGCGGCCGAGCCGCGCGCAGGGTCGTGCCGACCAAGGTCGCGGCGGACGCGCCGAACAGGGCCGCCGCCGTCGCGTTGACCGCGACCAGGCGCAGGTCTCGATCGAAGGCCAACAGCGCGTCGTGCCACCCGTCCGCGAAGCGTTGCCAGGAATCCACTAGTACACTCGTTCGTCTCCGCCGGGTCTCAGACCGTCAGGTAGGGTCGCAGACCGGCAACGCCGCCCTCGCGCCCGAAGCCGGACTCGCGGTAGCCGCCGAAGGGCGAGCTGGGGTCGAATTGGTTGAAGGTCGAGCACCACACGACGCCGGCCTGGAGCCGCTGGGCGACGTACATCGACTTGGCGCCCTTGTCGGTCCAGACGCCGGCCGAGAGACCGTAGGGCGTGTTGTTGGCTTTCTCGATCGCCTCGTCGGCGGTGCGGAAGGTCAGCACCGCCAGGACCGGGCCGAAGATCTCCTCGCGCGCGATGCGGTGCGACTGCGAGACCCCGGTGAAGAAGGCCGCGCGGTGGAACCAGCCCCGCTCGGGCAGCGCGCAGGACTGCTGGTGCAGCGTCGCGCCCTCGTCGACCCCGCTGCGCACCAGTTCCACGATCTTGGCGTGCTGGGCGGGCGAGTTGATCGCCCCGATGTCGGTGTTCTTGTCGAGCGGGTCGCCCAGGCGCAGGGTCTCGATCCGCTCCTTCAGGCGCGCCACGACCTCGTCGTGCACGCTCTCCTGGACCAGCAGGCGCGAGCCGGCGCAGCAGACGTGCCCCTGGTTGAAGTAGATCCCGTTGACCACGCCTTCCACGGCCTGGTCGAGCGGGGCGTCGGCGAAGACGATGTTGGCCGCCTTGCCGCCCAGCTCCAGGGTGAGCCGGGTGCGGGTCCCGGCCAGGGTGCGCTGGATGCTCTTGCCGACCTCGGTCGAGCCGGTGAAGGCGAGCTTGTCGATGCCGGGGTGGGCGGCCAGCGCGGCCCCGGTCCGGCCGTCGCCGGTGACGACGTTGAGCACGCCCGGCGGGAGGTCGGCCTCCTCGGCGATCCGCGCCAGCAGCAGGGCCGAGAGCGGCGTCGTCTCGGCCGGCTTGAGCACGACGGTGTTGCCGCAGGCCAGCGCGGGCGCGATCTTCCAGGCCGCCATCAGGAGCGGGAAGTTCCAGGGCACGATCGAGCCGACCACGCCGACCGGGGCCGGGTCGGGGCTGCCGGGCACGGCGTAGCGCAGCTTGTCGGCCCAGCCCGCGAAGTAGAAGAAGTTCGCCGCGGCCTGGACCACGTCGAAGTCGCGCGACTCCTTGATCGGCTTGCCGCCGTCCATCGTCTCGAGCACGGCCAGCTCGCGCGAGCGCTCGGTGATCGCGCGCGCGATGCGGTAGACGTACTTGGCCCGCTCGGCCGGGCGCAGCGGGCGCCAGTAGCGCTCGTAGGCTTCGCGCGCGGCGGCCACCGCGCGCTCTATGTCCGCTGCCGTACCGAGCGCGACGTCGGCCAAGGGCTGCTCGCTGGCCGGGTTGACCGTCGCGAACGTCTCCCCGCCCGCGGGCGGCGTCCAGCGCCCGCCGATGAAGTGGTCGTAGCGTTCGGCGATGCGAACCGGCGTGGTTTCGAGCGAGGGCGCGTAGGCGAGGGCCATCCCCGCGACTTCGCCACGCCGCCGACGCACCCCGTCGCCAAGGTTCCGCCGCCGGTCGGCGCCGAAACGCGCCTGCCATGCTCGGTCGCACCATTCGCCCGCTCGTCGTGACGGTCGCTCTGGTACTCGTGGCCCTGCCGGTCTTGGTCGTCGGCGGGTTCTTCGTGCGCGGCTTGGTCGACGCGTCGTTCCACACCGCCGAGCAGGTGCGCGCGGCGCGCACGCTGGGCTTCGCGGCGCAGCGCTACCAGCTCGACGAGGAGACCGGCATCCGCGGGTACGCCGCGACGCGCCAGCGGCTGTTCCTGCAGCCCTACCGCGAGTCGCAGCCCAAGCTCGACGCGACGCTGACCGGCTTGCGCGCCGCGCTGAGCGCGCTCGGCCTGAGCGACGGCGCGGCCGCGGCGGACGAGGCGCGCGCGCTCAACCGCGAGTGGCTGGGGCGGGTGGCCGAGCCGCTGCTGGCGCGCCCGCGCGACGCGCTGGCGGTCCAGCGCTACGGCAAGACGCTGGTGGACCGCTTCCGCGCGCGGCTGGCCCTCGTCGACGGCGTCCTGGCGAACCGCGAGCGCGCGCTCGACGCCGAGACGCAGGCCGCGATCGACCGCATCGACCTGCTGGTGCTGAGCGCCGTCGTGCTGATCGTGCTGATCGGGCTGCTGCTGGGCGTCGCGCAGGCGCGCTTGGGCCGCCGGCTCGAGGCGCGCGAGCGCGAGTCGGCCGCGCTGCGCGCCGCGTACGAGACCGAGAAGCGCGTCGCCGACACGCTCCAGGACGCGTTCCTGCAGAAGCCGCTCCCCGCGCTCACCGGCGTCGCCTTCAGCGCCACCTACGTCCCGGCGACCGAGGAAGCCAAGGTCGGCGGCGACTGGTACGAGGGCGTCGAGCTGCCCGGCGGCCGGGTGATGTTCGCGATCGGCGACGTGGCCGGGCACGGCCTGGAAGCGGCGGTCGCGATGAACCGCGCGCGCCAGTCGCTCGTCTCGGCCGCGCTGGTCGATCCCGACCCGGCCGCGATGCTGGGCCGGGTCAACGCCGAGCTGATGCGCCAGGCCGGGCGGATGGTGACCGCCGTGTGCGGCTACGCCGACTCGCGCAGCTTCGAGTTCACCTACGCCACCGCCGGCCACCCGCCGCCGGTGCTGATCGAGCCGGGCCGGGCCCCGCGCATGCTGGAGTGCGGCGGGCTGCCGATGGGCGTGATCGACGTGCCGGGCTATCAGACGTTCACCGTGCAGAGCGTGCCGGGCGCGATGCTGGTGCTCTACACCGACGGCGCGGTCGAGCACTCGCGCGACGTGATCGCGGGCGAGACGATGCTGCTCGACGCCGTCGCACAGGCCGTCGCGGCCGGCCGCGGCGAGCCCGCGACGGCGATCCGCGACCGGATCTTCAGCGGCCGCAGCGTGGGCGACGACGTCGCGATCCTGACCATCTCGTTCGTCGCGCGCGCGGCCGGCGCGAGCGACGGCGCGGCCGGCGCGGCGGTGGTGGCGAGCGGCTCGCGCGGCGGCACGCTGCCGCTGGGCGGTTCGGTCGTCTCGCTGCTGGAAGCGCTGCGGCGCCGGAGGGCGGCGTGAGCGCCCAGTCCTCGCTGCAGGTGATCCGCCTGCACGGCGAGCTCGACATCGGGCGGCGCGCCGAGATCGCGCGGGCGCTGCAGCTCGACGGCAGCCGCAACGGGGTCCTGCTCGACTTCGCCGAGGTCTCGTACGCCGACTCGACCGTGATCGCCGAGCTGCTGCGCTTCCGGGCCGACGCGCGCAAGGCCGAGCGGCCCGTCGCGCTGCTGATCGGGAGCCGCCAGTTCGAGCGCCTGCTGCAGTACGCCGGGCTGACCGAGGCCTTCGCGGTGTTCGCGGACCGCGGCGCGGCGCTGACCTCGCTCAGCACGCCGGAACGGGCGTGAGCGGGCGCGGCGAGCTGCGCCTCAGCCACGCCGCGCGGCCGGACGCCGTGCGCCCGCTGCGCCACGCGCTGCGCGGCTTCCTCGACGCGCTCGAGCTCGACGGCGACCTGCGCGACGACGTCCTGACCGCGGTCGGCGAAGCGCTCGCCAACTCCGTCGAGCACGCCTACGACGAGCGCGAGCCCGCCGGTACGCTGGAGCTGTACGTGCGCACCGACGACGAAGCCGGTCCGACCTTGCTGGTCGACGTGATCGACCGCGGGCACTTCATCGACCGCGAGCTGCGCGCG
Source organism: Candidatus Elarobacter sp. (assembly GCA_030150085.1). GTDB lineage: Bacteria > Vulcanimicrobiota > Vulcanimicrobiia > Vulcanimicrobiales > Vulcanimicrobiaceae > Vulcanimicrobium. The sequence continues at coordinate 8,690 of JASLGJ010000373.1, forward strand.
GGGCGCGGGCTGGGCCTGCGCATCGTGCGCGCGATCGCGCGCACCGTCTCGATCGACACCGAGGGCGGCACGCGCGTGCGGATGATCTTCGACGCGCGCCCGTCGGCGGCGCCGTCGCGCTAGCCGCGCGCGAGCAGTCCCAGCAGCTCGCGGTCGGCGTTGGTCGAGAGCAGGACCAGGCGGCGCGGGCGCCCGTCGCGCCCGAGCACGTAGCAGAACGCGCCGTGGAAGCTGCCGTCGAGCCGGTAGACGTTGAAGGCGTCCAGGAACGCCCGCACGTCGGCCGGCTTGCCGCTGGCCCAGCGCCAGCGCCGCGAGTCGGCCGCGAACGCGCGCGCCAGGGCGGCCATCGCGATCGGCGGGTCGTTCTCGGGCTCGAGCGTCACGGTCAGCAGGCGCGCGTCGACGCGCGCCCGCGCCAGCTCGGCCGCGAGCTTGGCGAACAGCCCTTCCGCGATCGGGCAGGCGTCGCCGCAGCGCGTCGCGACGAAGATCAGCGCGGTCGGCTTGCGCAGCTCGCGCAGGGTGAACGCCGCGCCGGTCTGGTCGACCAGCGGAACGTCGCGCGCGACGCGCCCCACCCCGGCCGCGGAGGGAGCCGCCGCGGCCGGGGCTGCGCACGCGAGCGCGAGGCCGAGCGCGAGCGCGAGCGGCCGCACCCGCATCAGTAGCCGGTTCCGATCGGCGGGGCGGTGGTGCTGGGCGCCGGGGTGGCTTGCGGACCGGGCGTCGCGCCGGCCGCGACGACCAGCACGGTGCGCATCGTGTCCGAGGCGTAGTGGTAGGCGCAGCCCAGCCAGTAGGTGCCCGCGGCGAGCGTGAACGGCCCGGCCAGCGTGCCCGGGGCGATCGAGCCGGTGTTGAAGCCCGCGCCGATCGTCGAGCCGCCCGAGGCGGTCAGGCTGAGCGGCGGGTTGGCGCTGAAACCGCTCGCGGCGCTGGTCGAGACCACGCCCAGCGTGTGCGGAACGTTGCCGGCCTGCCCGTTGCGCACCATGATCTGGCTGCCGGGCGCGAAGGCCAGCGTCTGCGAGTAGAGCGACTGCGTGTACCCGCCGACCGCGCCGAACGTCGGGTCGACCAGCGAGCCCATCGCCGTCGAAGGGAGCGCCATCGTGACGATCTGCTGGCTGGAAGGCGACGGCGTCACGACCGGCGTGGGCGTCACGACGGGCGGGTTGACGACGCCGCCGCCGCCGCCGGTCGTACCGCCGCCGCCCCCGCCGCAGGCGGCGAGCGAAGCCGCGACGAGCAGCGCGCAGCAGGTGAGCGGAACCTGAGATCTCATGGAACCTCCTCCGAGCGGAATCTTGTGCCCTCACCGTAGTCCCACGACATGAAGCGATTCTGAAAGCGCGTTTCAGGAACGCTTCACGTCGGGGTGCGACGATCGGCGCATGCGAACCACCCTGTTCGGACTGGGACTGATCTGCGCGCTGGCCGGCTGTACCGCCGGCGCGCCCGCCGCGGGCGGCACGAGCGCCGCCGCGGGCGCGCAGACGACCACCATCGACGTGTCGCTCACGACGTCGACGGTCGTGGCGACGCCCTACGGCAGCAGCGGCGGCTACACGCCGCCCGTCACGACGGTCGCGCTCGGCGGCAGCGTGCGCTTCGTCAACCTCGACGGCTTCGCGCACACCGCGACCGCGCGGGGCGCGAGCGCGAGCGCCTTTCCGCCCGCGGCGCCGTTCGCGAGCAGCGCGCTGAGCGCGTCGGGCGACCGCCTCTCGGCCGGCTGGAGCAGCGGCACCCTGGCCGCCGGCGCGGCCTCGCCCCCGCTGCTCGCCGACGCGCCGGGCACGTACCT
>JASLGJ010000471.1 GCA_030150085.1 Candidatus Elarobacter sp.
CCCGGTGTCGCCGGCCGTCGAGGCCGAGAGCATCGACAGCATCGCGCACTCGCTGCACGCGTTCGTCGAGGCGACCCAGACCCGCCGTCCGGCAAAACCGCCGATCCCCGAACCCGAGCCGGTCGCCGCCGTCGCCGAGCCGCTCACCCCCGACCCGCCGTTCGTCCCCGAACCCGAGCCGGTCGCGGCGGTGCGCCGCGTTCGCCTGGTGTTCGCGCACGACGCGCTCGAGCGGGCGCTGGCGTTCCTCGAGCAGTCCGACTACGGCGGCCTGGTGACCCACGTGTTCGCCATCCGCACCCTGGTGCCGACGGTGTTCGCCGGGCTCAACGGCGACGTGCCCGGCAAGCTGGCCGCCGAGCGCGAGGCGCTGCAGGGCGTCATCAACCGGCTGTTCATCAAGATGCGCATGCCGCGCTACGCGATCACCGCCAAGGACCTCGAGGACCGGACCAGCCGCTCGGCCCTGATCGAGCTGGTCCAGGCCCTGCGCGACGCGCGCCCGGCCGAGGACTTCGGCTGGCCGCCCGACGCGATCGTGCTGGAAGGCCCGATCGACGTCGCGCGCATCACGCGCCACCTCGACGCGCTCGAAGCCGAGCCGCTCGGCAGCGCGCGCCCCTGGCTGGTGCTGGCCGAGCTGCTGCCGTCGCGCTTCATCACCCCGGCCTCGGGCGAGGCGCTCAACGCCTACCGCAGCGCGCTCGTCGCGACGTTCACCAACGTCACCGCGCTGCCCAACGAGGAGTTCCACCGCGTGCTGGGCGGCACGCACAACGCCGCGCTCGACGCCGCGCTGCGCGACGTGCGCATGGCGCTGCGCGACGCGCTCGAAGCGACCGCCGCTCGCACCTAGTGCTCGCCCTGGAACTGCCGCACAGCGAGTTTCTGGGGCTCAGCCTTCTCCTTTTCATCATCGGCGTCGGGCTGCTCGCGATCGCGCGCTTCTGGCCCGAGTCGAAGAAGGGCGTCGTCACCGCGGTGTGGCCGGTGAAGACGCGCCGCATCGAAACGGTGCCGCTGCTCAACGTCACCCCGGCCGAGGCCGGCGCGGAGAGCGGCCTGGTCGACCCGCTCGCGCCGTTCGCGCGCGTCATCACCTGGCCGGCGCTGATCGATCCCGATGCCGGCGCGCTCAGCACCGACGAGCGCCTGCGCGTCATCGAAGGGCTCGGCATCGCCGGCGACGCCTGGTGCGCGAGCATCCTGCGCCGGGCCTACGAGGAAGAGGACGACGAGCTGCGCGTCGCCGCGGTCGAAGCGCTCGGCGCGTGCGAAGGCGCCGACGTGGGCCCGATCCTCGCCCGCGCGTACGCCTCGAACGCGGTCCCCGAGCGCTACGCCGCCGTCGACGGCGCCTCGCGCCGCGCCGACGTCGCGCTGCTCGAGCGCGCGCTGCACGACAGCGACGGCACCGTCGCACTCGCCGCCGCCTACGGCCTGCACCGCGCCAAACGGGCCGATCTCATCGAACGCGGCCTCGCCGGCCGCACCGACCCGCGAGCGGACGAGATCCGCCGCGTCCTCCCGATCCTGGCGTAGCGCGAGCGCTACCGTTTCGGCCGGGCGGCTTCGCTGGGGTCGATCGGGGGGAGCTTCTTGCCGAAGTAGTCGGCGATGATGTGCTGGGCGACCGGGCCGGCGACGCTGGCGCCGTAGCCGCCGGACTTCTCCATGAACACGGCCATCGCGATCTTGGGGTGGTTCGAGGGGGCGTAGGCGACGAACCAGGTGGTGTTCGCGCCGTGGCCGCCCTCGGTCTCGGCGGTGCCGGTCTTGCCGCCGAACGGCACGCCCTCGACGGCCAGGCCGTAGGCAGTGCCGCCCGCGCTGGTCACCTTGTCCATGCCGCCGCGCACCTCGCGCAGCGACTCCGCGGTCACCGGCACCTTGCGGATCACCTCGTGGTCGAACGTCTTGAGCACGCGCCCGTGCGGGGAGCGGATCTGCTCGACGATGTGCGGGCGGAACAGCGTGCCGCCGTTGACCACGGTCGCGGTGACGTTGGCCATCTGCAGCGGCGTGGCTTGCATCGCGCCCTGGCCGATCGCGAGCTGGCACACGTCGCTCGGCTCCAGATGATATTCCTTGCCGAAGGTGCGCTGCGTCCACTCCTCGGTCGGCCAGTTGCCGGGGTACTCGCCGGGCAGGTCGACCCCGAGCTTGCTGCCCAGCCCGTACTGGGTGGCGTAATAGCGCAGCCGGGTGTGGCCCAGGCGGTCGCCGAGCTGGTAGAAGTAGCCGTCCGACGACGCGGCCAGCGCGCGCACGAAGTCGGTCGTGCCCAGCCCGCCGGCCGCGATGTCGCGGAACGTCACGCCGTGGCAGAACCACGAGCCGGAGTCGTACAGCACCTGGTTGGGCTTGATGACGCCGCTGGAGATCGCGCCCGAGCCGGTCACCATCTTGAAGGTCGAGCCGGTCGGCGACGCCGCGCCGATGGCGCGGTCGAAGAGCGGGTTGAGCTTGTCGCCCAGCAGGCGCGCGTAGGTCGTCTCGTCGATCGGCGTGGCGAACTTGTTGGGGTCGAACTCGGGCAGCGAGGCCAGCGCCAGCACGCCGCCGTCCTTGGGATCGATCACGATCACCGCGCCCGACAGGCGCTGCCCGCGCGCCTTGCCCCACACCTTGAGCTCGGCCCGCAGGTTCTTCTCGACGATGCGCTGCAGGCGCCAGTCGATCGTCGTCACCAGCGTGTTGCCCGGCACCGGGTCGAGCGGCTTGAGCCGCCGCACCAGAAAGCCCGAGGCGTTCACCTCGACCTGCTCGCCGCCCGCGCGGCCGTGCAGGTAGCGGTCGTACGCGTTCTCGAGGCCGTCCTTGCCGACCACGTCGTTGGGCGAGTAGCCGTTGCGCTTGCGGGCCTTGTACTCGTCCTCGTCGATCACCCCGACGTAGCCGAACAGGTGCGAGCCGTCCTTGCCGTAGGGGTAGTTCCGAACCGGCTGCTCTTCCATGTCGATGCCGGGCAGATCGCTCTGCGCTTCGGCCAGGCGGGCGGTCTGGGCGGCGGTCAGGTCGCTGGCGAGGATGACCGGGCCGTTGGGCTCGTAGGTCTTCACCTGGTCGAAGTTGTCGTAGTTGATCTGGTGGTGGTGCAGCATGCGGTGGCGCAGCTTGGCGACGGGCACGCCGAGCACGTCGGCCAGGCCGGTGAGCGTCTTGTCGATGTCCACCACTTCGGACGGGATGAGCGCGCAGACGAACGAGGGCCGCGAGCGCACCAGCACCGTGCCGTGGCGATCCACGATCAAGCCGCGCGGCGCGGCCACCGGGATGACTTGGATCTGGTTGGCGCGCGCGGCGGCGGCGAACTGCTCGCCCTGCACGAGCTGCACCTGGACGAGGCGCGTCACGATCGCGACCAGCGCGAAGGCCAGCACGACGGCGAAGCCGAGCACGCGGGGCAGCGGCCGATCGGGCAGGGGGCGCTCGACGGCGGCCATCAGGCGCACCGTTCCGCGGCGCACGGCGGCCGTACCGCTCTGCGACGGCTCACGTCAGGCCGTACCGCTCGATGGTGGTCTTGTCGGTCACCAGGCGCCCGCGCACGACCAGCCACAGGAACGCGACCAGCGCGCTCAGCGCGGCCCGCCAGAGCGCGGTGTGGAAGTGCGCGACCGCGTAGCCGTGCGGAAAGCCCTCGACCCGCATCACCGACCAGAACAGGAAGTCGCGCACCAGCATCGCGATTCCGCACAGCACCGCCGGCACGAACGCGCCGTCGGCGAACATGCGCCGCGAGAGCCCCCCGACCAGCAGCGCGATCACGGTCGTCGCGATGGTCCAGCCGCCGCCCGTGCCGGCGAAGACGTCTTCCAGTAATCCGGCCGGCAGGGCCAGCAGCGCGCCGCGCCGCGCGCCGACCCGGGCCGCGTACAGCACCACCGCGATGGTGACCAGCGAGGGCACCGCGTTGCGGAAGACGAGCAGCGGCACGAGCGCGGTCTGGGCCAGCGCGAGCAGCGCGGTCCAGCCGAGGGTCGGCCAGTAGGCCGGCCCGACGGTGACCTCGATGCTGCGGTACTTACGACGGTAGAACGAGGACACGGGAGAGCGCGCTCAGGTCGGCGGCGGGCTGCACGACGGCGGTCTGGTCGAGCGCGCCCGCCGCGGCCGGCTCGACCTGCTTGATGCGCCCGATCAGCACGCCGGCGTGGAACGAGCGTCCCTCGCCGGTGACGACCCGGTCGCCCACCTTCAGCTTGGCGTCCTGCGAGACGTACTGCAGCTTGACCCGGGTCGAGGTGCCGACCGCGATCGCCCACCAGCGCCCGCGCTGCACCACCGCGGGCAGCTTGGAGGTCGCGTCGGTCACCAGCAGGACCTTGGAGCTGAGCGGGCCCACCTCGACCACCCGCCCCACCACGCCCTCGCCGCTGATCACGCCGTCGTCGCGGTGCACGCGGTCCTTGGCGCCCGCGCTGATGGTCAGCACGTGCGTGCTGGCCTCGGGGTCGTAGCCGATCACCGTGGCCGGGATGCCCTCGGGGTGGGCGAGCCGGGCCTGGGCCAGATCGGCCTCGGCCGGCACGCGCGCCAGGCGCTCGCGCAGCTCGTCGTTCTCGCGCCGCAGGGCCCCGTTCTCGCCCCGCAGGCGGCCGTTGTCGGCCGCCAGGCCGGGCGTGGCGACGACCGTGGCGAACGCGCCGCGCACGCCGCCGACCACCGTCGCGAGCGCGAGCTGGAGGTAGGCGCTGACCGCGGTGACGGTGACCGTGAGCGGCGAGGTGCGGCCGCTACGCGCGTAGTCGAGCTGAAGGATCGCGAGCAGCGCGGCCACGATGACCGCCCCGATTATCGCGAATAGCCTTCTCTCATCCCGATACGTAATGACTGATACCACCTGATCGCGCGGTCCGCGTGCGGCCGCAGCCGTTCGAGCAGACCGGGCGACGCGAGAATCTCACCGGCGCCGCGTGCAACGCATCCCAGCGGATCGTCGGCGACCGTCGTCGGCACGTTCGTGCGGGAGCCGATCTCGCCTGCGAGCCCGCGGATCAGCGCGCCGCCGCCGGTCAGCACGATGCCCGCTTCGAGCAGGTCGGCGGCCAGGTCGGGCGGGGTCTGCTCGAGGATCGACCAGGCCGCGCGCGCGATCTTGTCGATCCCGTCGGCCATCGCCTCGGCGACGAGGGCCTCCTCGACCGCTCGCCGGCCCGGGCGCAGGCGCGCCATGTCGGTGCCCGCGACGAAGTACGGGTCGTTGCCCGGCGCGCGCCCGGCGTAGCCGCGCTCGATCTTGAGCCGCTCGGCGGTGAGCGGCCCGATCGCGAACAGCTCTTGGCGCAGCCGCTGCGCGATCGCCGCGTCGAACGTGTCGCCGCCGACCTTGATCGAGCTCATCGCGACCACGCCGCACAGCGTCAGCACCGCGATCTCGGTCGTGCCGCCGCCGATGTCGATCACCATCGCCGGGCGGGTGCCGGTGATGTCGAGCCCCGCCCCGACCGCGGCCGCGACGGCCTGCGGCACGAAGGTCGTGGTGCGCGGGCCGGCCGCCCGGACCGCCTCCTCGACCGCCTTGCACTCGATGTCGGTCGCGCAGCCCGGCACGCAGGCGACCACCCGCGGCGCGAGCCGCGGCCCGCGCGCCAGGGCGCGGTCGACCAGCGTCTTGACCAGCGCGTGCGCGCCGCGGAAGTCGGAGATCGTGCCGCCGCGCAGCGGCCGCACCACGCGCACGAGGCCCGGAGTGCGGCCGTCGAGCTCCTTGGCCGCCGCGCCGACCGCGACCAGCGCGTCGTCGGTCGTGCGGTACGCGACCACCGACGGCTCGCTCACCAGCACGCCCCCGTCGTGCGAGTAGACGACCGTGTTGGCCGTGCCCAGGTCGATGCCGATGTCGGGGCTGAGCGTCGCGCGCAGGGTTCCGCCGATGCTCATCGGGCGTGTACCTCGGAGGGGGCGGGCAAGAGTCGGTATCCGATGCGGGGCAGGGCTTGGGCGAAGGCGGCCAGCGGGAAGCCGACGACGGTGAAGTAATCGCCCTCGATCCGCTCGACGAGGGTGGCGGCGAAGCCCTGGATGCCGTAGGCGCCGGCTTTGTCCAAGCCGTCGCCGCTGGCCGCGTAGGCTTCGATCGTGTCCTCATCCAGATCGGCGAAACGCACGCGCGTCGTTACCCGGGCCTCGGTCGCGGCGGGGCCGAGGCGCAGCACGAACGCGGTGTGGACCTCGTGCCAGCGCCCGGCCAGGCGGCGCAGCATGCTCCGCGCCGCGGCCCGGTCGGCCGGCTTGCCGAGCGCTTCGCCGTCGAGATCGACGACGGTGTCGGCCGCGACGGTGAGCAGGTCGGAGGGCGGCGCGCCCGCCGCTTTGCCGCGGGCGTGGATCAGGGCCAGCTCGGCCGGCGTCACGCCGGGCAGCGGCACTTCGTCGTAGGCGCTGGGCACCACGGTGACGCGCAAGCCCAGCGACGCGAGTAACGCGCGGCGGCGGGGCGATGCGCTGGCGAGCGCGACGGCGTCGAGGGTGCGATGTTGTGCGATGTTCTGAGTGTACGTGCGATCGTGCACGGTGACAACGTCTACCCGCGAATTCGCCCGTCCCGCGGCCCTTTCAGCGCAAGTCGAGGCGCGTCACGTCCTCGGCCGACTCGCCGCGCGCGGCCCGCCGGTGGTGCCCGTCGCGCACGAACACCAGCGGCGGGCGGCCGAAGCGGTTGTAGTTGCTGGCCATGCTGTACGTGTAGGCTCCGGTGTGGCGCAAGGCGAGCAGGTCGCCCGCCGCGATCCCGGCCGGCAGCACGTAGTCGCCCATCTCGTCGTTCTCGCACGAGCGCCCGACCAAGGTCGCCGGCTCGGCGGGGCCCAGCGCGCGCGCGCGCACCACCTCGGGCACGTGGCGCGCGCCGTAGATGATCGGGCGCGGGTTGTCGGCCAGGCCGCCGTCGGCGACGACGAAGCGGCGCCGGCCCTGGGTTTTCACCGCCATCACGCGGTAGAGCGAGGTCCCGGCGCGGGCCACCAGCGCGCGCCCCGGCTCGAGCGCCAGCCGGTAGCGCCCGGCGGCGCGCGCGGCGAGCTGCGCGGCCAGCGCGTCGAGGTCGAGCGGGCGCGGGTCGCCGGCGTTTTCCTCGACCCCGATCCCGCCCCCGCAAATCAGCTCCGCGACGGGGT
>JASLGJ010000510.1 GCA_030150085.1 Candidatus Elarobacter sp.
CGCTCCAGCAGGTCGGCGTAGTCGAAGCGGTAGCTGCGGTTGCCGCGGTAGCGCACCACGCCCTCGGCCAGCGCGCGCTCCACGAACTCCTCGAACGAGACCGGATAGCCGAGCTTGAGCAGGGTCGGGTAGAGCGATTCCAGGTACGCGCTCTGCGCGCGCAGGTAGACCAGCACGACGCAGCGGTAGCCGATCCCCGCGAAGCCGTCGCGCAGCGCGGCCAGCTCGGCGGGGCGGTCGTTGAGGAACGTCAGGGCCTCGGAGCTGATGCACGCCCGCGGCAGGCCCGCCGCGGCGACTTCGGCCAGGAGCTCGGCCAGGCTGCCGCGCGCGGGATCGTAGCGCTCGTCCCCGCTCAGCTCGAAGGCGATGTTGTGGTGCCCGTTGGGCTGCATCCGCCCGCGGCGCGGGTAGTACGTGCCCTCCGCCGCCAGCAGCGCGTCGTTCTCGGCCAGGTAGTTCTGCAGCGCCGTCGTGGCGGTCTTGTGCGTGCCCGCGTGGATGAAGCAGACCCGCTCGGGTGCCGCCACCCTAGTAGATCGAGCCGAAGGCGCGCTGCGCGGCGTGCGCTTCCTCCAGAATGCTCATCCAGGCGATGTTGTACCAGCGCGGGTTCGCCAGCCAGCCCACGTCGTCGAGCGGGAGCCGCTCGAGCATGACGTCGATCGACTCCAGCACCGTCACCGCGGGCGTGAAGCCCAGCCGCTGGGTCAGCTTCAGATTGGACATGCGGTAGTCGCGGACCAGCTTGGGCAGCGGCGCCTCCTCGAGCGTGACGTGCCGCCCGCGCAGCGAGAGCGAGCCCGCGACGAGCATGGCGAGCTGGCGCACCTGGTAGTTCTCCTGCATCACGTTGAACAGCTCGCCCCGCACCGCGTCCAGCGGCGCGTTCAGGCAGGCCACGTGCGCGCGCGCGACGTCGCTCACGTCGACCAGCGGGCGCCACTGCCAGCCCCCGCCGTGCAGGTACAGCTTGCCGACCGTGACCGCGTCCTTGAGGAAGGTGTTCACCACCAGGTCGAAGCGCATCCGGGGCGACCAGCCGTACACCGTGCCCTGGCGCAGGATGGTCGGCGCGAAGTCGGCGTCGGTCAGGCGCCGCAGCGCCTCCTCGCCGTACTGCTTGGAGAGCGAGTACGCCCCGCGCGGCCGCACCGGGGTCTGCTCGTCGAACATCCCGGGGCCGATGCCGTCGTACAGCGAGGCGGACGAACCGAACACGAAGCGCCGCACCCCGCGCCGCTTGCAGGCTTCGCCCAGGCGCTCGGTCGCGACCGCGTTCATCTGCCAGTTCGCGTCGGGGTTGTACTCGGCCGTCGGATCGTTGGAGAGCCCGGCCAGGTGCGAGACCCCGTCGATGCCGTCCAGCCAGGCCTCGTCGAACGCCCGGATGTCGCCCGCCGCGAAGCTCAGCCGCCCCCCGCTGGCCTCGGCCAGCGCGCGAAGCTGCGCGTCGCCGAAGAAGAACCGGTCGACCACCCGCACCCGGTCGCCGCGCTCGAGCAGCTGGCGGCACAGCTCGAGCCCGATGTAGCCGGCGCCGCCGGTGACGAGGACGTGCACGCGCGCGGGCTAGACGGCGGCGCGGGCGCGCCGCGCGGCCAGGTACTCGTCGAGCGCGGCGTCCCAGCCCGGCATGGGCGCGATCCCGGCCCGGGCGAACGTCGTGTTGTCCAGCGGCGAGTACATCGGGCGCCGGGTGGGGTTGCCGAACGAGGCGTAGGTGGTCGGCGCGAGCGGCGCGCTTCCCAGCCCGGCCTTGGCAAAGGCGACCTTCACGAAGTCGTACCAGCTGGTCGCGCCGGCGTTGGTGACGTGGTGCGTGCCGTAGGCCCGCGCGTCGACGATCGCGCGGAGCGCGCGCGCGACGTGCGGCGCGAACGAGGGCGAGAACACCATGTCGGCCACCATCGTGGTCGGCTCGCCGCGCTCGGCCTGGGCGAGCACCTTGTCGATCAGGGTGTAGCCCTTGCTCGAGGTGCCGGTCGTGCCGAACACCCCCGACGTCCGGATGATGTGGTGGCGCTCGCCGTGCCGGCGCACCAGCAGCTCGCCGGCCAGTTTCGAGGCGCCGTAGGCCGTGAGCGGGTTGGGCCCGTCGTCCTCGCGGTACGCCCGCCCGAGCGTGCCGTCGAACACGTAGTCGGTGCTGACCGTGGCGAAGGTGATGCCGCGCGCGGCGCAGGCCGCGGCGGCCGCGTCGACCGCCAGCGCGTTGAGCGCGAAGGCCGGGCGCGGGTCGCGCTCGCAGGCGTCGACGTTGTGGAAGGCCGAGCAGTTGATCAGCACCTCGGGCCGCTCGCGGTCGAGGAAGGCCTCCAGCGCGGCGCGGTCCGCGAAATCCAGCTCGGCGTGGGCGGGCGCGGCGAGCGTGCGCCCGGCCAGCTCGGCGCGCAGGGCCGAGCCGAGCTGGCCCGCGCCGCCGATCAGCGCGATGCGGTCGATCACGCGCTCTGCAGGCCCTTCATCCGCTCCTCCGCGACCAGCTGCGTGGCGCGGTAGAGCGACTCGAACTGCCCGGCGTCGGTCCACCAGCCGCGCAGCTCGTCGTAGTAGCAGTCGCCGGCCGCGATGTAGGCGTTGTTGACGTCGGTGATCTCCAGCTCGCCGCGCGCCGAGGGGCGCAGGTCGCGGGCGTAGTCGAACACCCGGTTGTCGTACATGTAGATGCCCGTCACCGCGTAGTTGCTCTTGGGCTGCTTCGGCTTCTCGGCGATGCCGACGATCTTGTCGCCGTCGAAGTGCGCGACGCCGAAGCGCTCGGGGTCCTCGACCTGCTTGAGCAGCAGCCGGCAGCCCGAGGGCTGGGCGTCGAACTTGCGCACGTAGGGCGTGATGTCTTCCTGGATGATGTTGTCGCCCAGGATGACGACCACTTTGTCGCCGCCCGCGAAGTGCTCGCAGAGCTTGAGCGCGTCGGCGATTCCGCCTTCGCCCTCTTGGTAGGTGTAGGCGATGTGGGGCAGGCCGAACTCGCGCCCGTTGCCCAGCAGGCGCAGGAAGTCGCCCGCGCTGTTGCCGCCGGTCACGATCATGATCTCGTCGATGCCCGCGTTGCACAGCGTCTGCAGCGGATAGTAGATCATCGGGCGGTCGTAGATCGGCAGCAGGTGCTTGTTGGTGACCTTCGTCAGCGGCCGCAGGCGCGAGCCCAGGCCGCCGGCCAGAATGATGCCCTTCACGTTCGGTAGCGTTCCGTTCTCTGGTTCAGCGTAATCAGCGGTGGGCGTATTGGCGCTTGTAGTACGCGGCGAACTCGCCCGACTTGAGCGGGCGCCACCAGCTCTCGCGCTCGCGGTACCAGCGCACCGTCGCCGCCAAGCCGTCCTCGAACGGCGTGCGCGGCGCCCAGCCCAGCGCGCCGGCCTTGCTCGAGTCGAGCGAGTAGCGGCGGTCGTGGCCCTCGCGGTCGGCCACGTGGCGCACGCTGGTCGCGAAGTCGCGCCCGGTCAGCTCGAGCAGGCGGCGCGTGATCTCGAGGTTGGTCCGGCTGTTGCCGCCCCCGATGTTGTAGGCCTCGCCCGGCGTGCCGTGCTCGAGCACGTGCAGGATGCCGCGCGCGTGGTCGTCGACGTAGAGCCAGTCGCGCACCTGCAGCCCGTCGCCGTAGACCGGCACCTGCTCGCCGTCGAGCAGGTTGGTGACGAACAGCGGGATCAGCTTCTCGGGGTACTGGTAGGGCCCGTAGGTGTTCGAGCCGCGCGTGATCAGGACCGGCGTGCCGTAGGTGGTGTGGTAGGCCAGCACCTGGAGGTCGCCCCCGGCCTTGGAGGCGGCGTAGGGGCTGCGCGGGCGGATCGGGTCGGTCTCGGTCGAGGCGCCCTCGTGGACGTGCCCGTAGACCTCGTCGGTCGAGACCTGGAGGTAGCGCGCGATGCCGTGCCGGCGGGCCGCCTCGAGCAGGACGTGGGTGCCCAGCACGTCGGTCCGGATGAAGGCCTCGGGGTCGAGGATCGAGCGGTCGACGTGGCTCTCGGCGGCGAAGTTGACGATCGCGTCCACCCCGCTCCCGACCGCCCGCTCGACCGCTTGCGCGTCGGCGATGTCGCCGATGACGCAGCGGTAGCGCGGGTCGTCCGCGACCTCGGCCACGTTGGCGTGGTTGCCGGCGTAGGTCAGCGCGTCGAGCACCGTCACCGCCACGTCGGGCCGCTCGCGCAGGACGATCCGCACGAACGCCGACCCGATGAATCCCAGCCCGCCCGTCACGAGCCACCGCCGTTTTTCCATGCGGGGAACGGGGGTTCTGAGGCGTTCCGACACTCTCCCCGGTCGGGGCGGAAACTTCCGCCGCCCAGGGCGGTATCAGGCGGTACAACGATGGCTGTCTCTACAGTCCCCGAGCTCACGGACGAGCGGCTCGTCCAAGCGGTCCTCGACGGAGACCGCGACGCCTTCGGCCACCTGGTCGAGCGATACAAGCGCGGCATCGCCTCCTTCATCGGGGCCAGCGTCCGCCAGCCCTCGGACGTCGCCGACCTGACCCAGGAGACGTTCCTGCGGGCCTACGCCCACCTCGGCACGTTCAACCCCGACCTCGGGCGCTGGTCGACCTGGGTCTACCACATCGCGCGCAACGTGGTGCGGACGTTCCTGGGCCGCTCGCAGAAGCGCCCCGCACAGGCGGAGCTGGCCGAGGACCAGACGCTCGAGAACATCCTGCCCGACCCCTCCCGGGACGCCGATCCCGCCGGAGGGGTGCTGCGCGCCGAGGCCGAGGCCGAGGTCCGGGCCGCCCTGGCCGAGCTGCCCGAGCGCACCCGCACGGTGCTCTCGCTGCGCTTCTACGACAACATGGACTACCAGTCGATCGCCACCACCATGGGGCTGTCGCTGGGCAACGTCAAGACGCTGATCCACCGCGGCAAGCTGGCCCTGGCGCACAAGCTGCGCGAACGAGAGGCGGCGGCCGAGGGAAAGTGCGCGACGCGGACCTTCCGCGCGCTCGGAGGCCTGGGTGAACTGCAGCTCGTGTGAGGCCCGCTTCGAGGAGTACCTCGACGGGACGCTCGGGCCGGCGCTCCGCGCCCGCGTGCGGGCTCACCTCGCCGGCTGCGGGAGCTGCCAGGGCGTGCTCGAGGAGCTGCGCGTGGTCGACGCCCTGCTGGCCGCGCCGCGCAGCGTGGAGCTGCCCGAGAACTTCACCTTCGCGACGATGGCCGAGGTCCGGGCCCTGCCCCGCCCGCACGGCTCGCCGGCCCCGGTGGTGGCCTACTTCGTCTCCTACCTGGTCGCGGCGTGGCTGCTGATCGGGGCCGGCTTCCTGCTCTCGGGCCGCACCATGCGGGCCTTCGGCGAGACCGGGCTCGACCTGGTCGGCTCGCTGGCCCGCAGCCTGGGGGCGGTGGCCCACGCCGGCGGCCGCATGCTGGGCGACTTCGGCGGGCTCGGCACCCTGCTGGGCGCCGCGCTGGTGCTCGACCTGGCGGTCGTGGCGGTGCTCGTCCTGGGCTTCGCGGTCGTCCGGCCGCGCATCGCGGAGCGCTTGCGCGGGTGAGCGGCCGGCGCGCGCTGGCGCTGCTCGTGGTGCTGCTCGCCGCGCTGTGCCTGGCTCCCCGCCCGGCCGAGGCGCGCAGCGCGCGGGGCGACACCGAGCTGTTCCACAACGTCTACGTCGGGCCGGGCGAGGTCGTCGACGGCGACCTCAACGTGGTCTTCGGCGACGCCCAGGTGGCGGGATTGGTGCGGGGCGACTGCAACGCCATCTTCGGCACCTGCACCACCGTCGACGGCGGGCAGATCCTAGGCCAGGACACCGGGGTGACCAACGAGCCGCTGCGGGCCCTGGTGCCCTGGATGGTGGGCAAGGAACTGGGGGTCGGGGCGCTGGCCGACCAGGACCGCCGACTGGTCTTCAAGCTCGCCGCCAGCGCGGTCGTCGTGCTAGTCTTCCTGCTCTTCCCGCTGCGGATGCGGGTCGCGCTGGACCGGGTCGAGCGCCACCCCGGGCTGGCCGCGGCGACCGGCGCGCTGGCCTTCGTGGCGGTCGTGCCGGTGGCGTTCCTGCTCGCCATCTCGATCGTCGGCATCCCCCTGATCGTGCTCGAGATCGCGGGCCTGTTCGCCGGGGTCTGGATCGGGACGGGCGCGCTGGCCCTGCTGGTCGGGCGGCGGCTGTGCGAGCTGGTGCTGCCGCGCAGCACGCCCTCGCCGCTGCTGGCCCTGATGCTCGGCCTGGTGGTGGTCTGCGCGGCCGAGATCGTCCCGATCGTGGGCTGGATCGTGACCGCGCTGGTCTGGCTGGTCGGCCTGGGCGCGGCGATCCTCTCCTTCATCCGCTCGACCTCGGTCGACGCGGTCGTGCAGCGGGCCCCGATCGGCGGCCCGCCCATGCACCGCTACTAGTGGATCGCGCTGCGCGCGATCCGTCGCGTTCGGCCTTCAGCCGATCCGCCCGAGCCTAAGGTAAGAAGTCGAGCGGGACGGCGGCGTCCTTGCCCGACAGGCGGGCCTCGCCGACCAGCGGCCAGACGATCCCGATGCTCGGGTTGCGCCACGACACGCCGCCCTCGTGCCGGGGATCGTAGGCGACGCTGTTCTTGTAGTGGACCACCACCTCGTCGTCGAGCGCCAGGAAGCCGTGCCCGAAGCCCGGCGGGACGTAGAGCTGGCGGTGGTTGCGGTCCGACAGCACGAAGCCTTGCCACTTCAGGTAGGTGGGCGAGTCGCGCCGCAGGTCGGCGATCACGTCCCAGATCCGGCCCTTCAGGCACTGCACGAGCTTGGCCATGCGAAAGTCGTAGTGCACGCCGCGGATCACGTTGCGGGTCGACCACGAGCACGAGTCCTGCTCCCAGCGCGCGGGCACCCCGAACTCCTCGTACTTGGCCTCCGACCAGGTCTCTTTGAAGAAGCCGCGGTCGTCCTCGAAGACGTCGGGGACGAACAGCTTCGCCTCGGCGAAGGCGGTTGGCAGCGTCTGAATCACCGGGGCGGGTTCCGACGCCCGGCCCCACTTCCCTCGCGCGGGCGCGCTCCAGGAGAAGCCTTCGAAACGGCCAACGCGCGGCACATGGAAGACACCAGAGCGAGCGAGTACACCGACCGGCTCGTGCGTCTTCAGCGAGCCTGGTGGAAGCGCGCCTTCGACGTGCAGACCCCGTACCGCTGGAACATCCGGCGGCTGGGCCTGGGCCGCACGCTCGACGTCGGCTGCGGGATCGGGCGCAATCTCGCCCACCTCGGCGGCCACGGCGTCGGGGTCGACCACAACGCGACCTCGGTCGCCGTCGCGCGCGAGCAGGGGCTCACCGCCTACACGGTGCCCGAGTTCGCCGCGGCGCCGGAGCGCCGCGCGGCCTCGTTCGACACCATCCTGCTCTCGCACGTCGCCGAGCACATGAGCGAGGACGCCTGCGTGGCGCTGCTGGGCGAGTACCTGGACCTGCTGCGGCCCGCGGGCCGGATCGTCCTGATCACGCCGCAGGAGGCCGGCCAGCGCAGCGACGCGACCCACGTGGCGTTCGTCGACTTCGCCGCGCAGCGGCGGATCTTCGCGCGGGTGGGCTGCACGGTCGAGCGGCAGTACTCGTTCCCCTTCCCGCGCTTCGCCGGCCGCTTCTTCGCGCACAACGAGTTCGTGGGCGTCGGCCGCCGGCACGCGTAGCCGGGTCGCGCGTGGCCGACCTCACCTTCGCGATCCCGGTCTACGACCAAACCCCGCAGCAGTTACGCACCGCCGTCGCCAGCCTGGTCGCCCAAACGCACCGCGACTGGAGCGCGGTCGTGCTCGACGACGCGCCGCACGCCACGCCCTACGCCGACGTCGTCGCCGCGTTCGCCGACCCGCGCCTGCGCTATCGCCGCAACCCCGGCGAGCACGGCATCGGCGCGGCCTGGAACGCCTGCCTGGACGAGGCCGAGGGCGAGAGCGAGCTCTTCAGCCTGCTGCACGCCGACGACGAGCTGCTGCCGGGCTACGCCGCGACCATGCTCGACCTGGCCGCGCGCCACCCCGACGGCGCGCTCTACTTCTGCGCCGCCGAGATCATCGACGACGCCGGGCGGCGCACGTTCTCGCTGGCGGACTTCGTGAAGGACTACATCCGCCCGCCCGGGCGCGAGGTCCGGGTCGCCGGCGAGCCCGGCCTCGTGCGCCTGGCGGTCGGCAACTTCATCATGTGCCCGACCGTCACGTACCGCCGCTCGCGCCTGCACGGGCGGCGCTTCTCGACCGCGCTGCGCTTCGTGCTCGACCTGGAGTTCACGACCGGCGTTCTGTTCGCCGGCGAGGCGATCTACGGGACGAGCGCCGTGGGCTACCGCTACCGCCGCCACGAGGCGGGCACGACCCAGGCGTTCGGCCGCACGGGGTACCGCTTCGAGGAGGAGGTGGCGTTCTACCGCCGCCTGGCCGAGCGCGCCCGCGCGGCCGGCATGCCGCGCGCGGCGCGGGTGGCGCGGGCGATGCCGTTCGTGCGG